>NZ_JALHPM010000008.1:0-75994 GCF_022842525.1 Luteitalea sp. | reverse complement strand
GCCGACGCGGCCCTGACGCTGGCCAGGGCGTCGCACGGGCGCATCGCCGCCCTGCACGCGCGCAAGTCCGCCACCCCACAGGAACTCGACGAGGCCACCGCCTCGCTGCGCGCCGCGGAGGCGCGCCTCGGCTCCATCGACGCCCACGTCCAGCAGGCGCAGGCGTCCCTGGCCAGTGCGCGAGCGGGGAGCGACGCCGCCGCCGTCACGGCCAGCTTCGCGATGATCACCGCGCCGTTTGCCGGCGTCATCACCGAGAAGCTGGTCGAGCCCGGCAACATGGCGATGCCCGGCGCGCCGCTCCTGCGCGTCGAGGAGCAGGGCGCCCTGCGGCTCGACGTCCGCGTCGACGCCTCGCGGGTCACCGAGTTGTCGGTCGGGCAGGAACTCGACGTCGCCTTCGATGCCGCCGAACCGCTGACGCTGCGCGGCACGGTCAGCGAGGTCGCCCGCGCCATGGACGCCGATGCCCGGGCCTATCTCGTGAAGATCGCCCTGCCCGCCGAGCCGCGGCTGCGCTCCGGCATGTTCGGGCGCACGCACCTGCCCGGGCCCGCCTCCCAGGTCCTCCTCGTGCCCGCCAGCGCCGTGGTCCGGCGCGGACAGGTGACGGCGATCTTCGTGGCTGAAGGGGACGCCGCCCGCCTGCGCATGGTGGTGCTGGGGCGGACGTTCCGTGAGGGTCTCGAAGTGGTCAGTGGCCTGGCCGAGGGGGAGCGGGTGATCACGGCCCCGCCGGCTGGTCTGACCGACGGCACCCCGATTCGCACGGGAGCGAAGTGATGGCAGGCCTCGGCATGGCAGGCCGCATCGCGGCCGCCTTCATCCACTCCAAGCTGACGCCGCTGGTCATCGTCGCCGCCACGGCGCTGGGCGTCATGGCGGTGCTCGGGCTCCCGCGTGAGGAGGAGCCGCAGATCATCGTCCCGATGGTGGACGTGTTCGTCGACGTCCCCGGCGCCTCGCCGGCCGAAGTCGAGCAGCGCGTCACGCGACCGGTGGAGAAGCTGCTGTGGGAGATCCCGGGGGTCGAGTACGTGTACTCGACCTCGAGCCCGGGACGGGCCATGGTGGTGGTGCGCTTCCGGGTCGGCGAGAACCAGGAAGATGCCCTCGTTCGGCTCAACCAGAAGCTCGCCTCCAACACCGACCGCATCCCGCCGGGCGCGCACGGCCCGCTCGTCAAGCTGCGCTCGATCGACGATGTGCCGATCCTCGGCATCACGCTGTGGTCGACCCGGTACGACGACCATCAGCTGCGGCTGCTCGCCGCGCAGCTGCACGACGCCGTCAAGGAAGTGCCGGACGTGTCGGAGGTCGCGCTGATCGGTGGTCGTCCGCGCGTCGCGAGTGTCGAGATCGATCCGGCTCGCCTCGAGGTCTACGGCGTCGACCCGCTGATGGTGCGCGCCGCCATCCAGGGCAGCAGCCGCGCCGGGGCCGCCGGTCCGCTCGTCGACGGGCAGACGAGCACGCTCGAGGCCGGCGTGCGTCTCGAGACCATCGAGCAGTTGCGGGACGTGGTCGTGACCTCGCGATCGGGCCGCCCGGTCCGGCTATCCGACGTCGCGACCGTCTCGGATCGTGATGCAGACCCGGCCACCTACGTCCGCCACCATGTGCGCGGCGCGGGCGCGGCCCCGGCCGTGACCATTGCACTCGCCAAGCGCGCCGGCACCAACGCCATCGCCGTCTCCGAGCGCGTGCAGGCCAAGGTCGAGGCGCTCGAGGGCACCCTGATTCCCGCCGACGTCCATGTCGAGATCACGCGAGACTACGGCGAGACGGCCGCGGAGAAGAGCAACGAACTGCTGTACCACATGGCGATCGCCGTCGTCTCGGTGTCGATCCTGATCTGGATCGCGCTCGGGCGTCGGGAAGCGCTGGTCGTCATGGTGGCCATCCCGGTCACGCTGGCGCTGACGCTGTTCATGTTCTATCTGTACGGCTACACCCTCAACCGCATCACGCTGTTCGCCCTCATCTTCTCGATCGGCATCCTGGTGGACGACGCCATCGTGGTGGTGGAGAACATCGTCCGACACGCGCGGCTGAAGACCGGCATGGACGATGGCCTGACGGCGATCGCGCTGCGGGCGGTGGACGAGGTCGGCAATCCGACCATTCTCGCCACGCTGACGGTGGTTGCGGCGATTCTGCCGATGGCGTTCGTGGGTGGCCTGATGGGGCCCTACATGCGGCCCATTCCGGTGGGGGCGTCGGCCGCGATGGTCTTCTCGCTCATCGTCGCCTTCGTGGTGACGCCGTGGGCGGCGGTGCGCCTGCTGCGCCCGCATGGGGGCCACGAGGACGGCGAGGAGGATGCGATGACCCGCTGGTACCGGCGGGCCATGAACCCGCTGATCCTGGACGGCCGTCGCCGACTGATGTTCCTGGCCGGGGTGGTGGTCCTGTTGCTGGCGGCCATGGCGCTGGTGCCGCTGAAGCTCGTCACGGTGAAGATGCTGCCGTTCGACAACAAGAGCGAGTTCCAGGTCATCGTCGACATGCCCGAAGGGACCTCGCTCGAGCAGACCGCCGGGGTCACCGCGCGCATGGCGGCTGCCGCGCTCGAGGACCCTGCCGTCCGCAACGTTCAGGACTACGTCGGCACGGCGTCCCCGCACAACTTCAACGGCCTCGTGCGGCACTACTTCCTCCGCCAGGCGGCGCATCTCGGCGACCTGCAGGTCAACCTGCTGCCCAAGCACGATCGGTCGGAGCAGAGCCACGAGATCGCGCGCCGGGTGCGCGAACGCCTGCTGCCGATCGCCAGGGCCACCGGCGCGACGATCCAGGTCGCCGAGGTGCCGCCAGGCCCGCCCGTGCTGCAGACCCTGGTGGCCGAGATCTACGGCCCGGATCAGGCCCGCCGCACGGCCCTGGCCGCCCAGATCAAGCAGATCTTCGAGCAGACGGCCGGGGTCGTGGATACCGACTGGTACGTGGAGGATCCGCAGACCAAGCTGTCGCTCGTCGTGGACGAGCAGAAGGCGGCCGCGGCGGGCATTGCCCCGGCGACGGTGGCAGGGCTGGTCCGCATGGCCGGCAGCGGCGAGTCGGCGGGACTGCTGCACGACGCCACCTCGCGGGAGGACGTGCCGATTCTGATCCGGCTGCCGCGCGACCAGCGGCACCAGTTGTCGGCGTTCCAGGCCATGCGCCTGGCCTCGCCGAGGGCCGTGTCGATCGGTGAACTGACGCGCCTCGAGACGCGCACCGAGGACGTCAGCCTGTACCACAAGAACCTGCTGCCGGTCACCTACGTGACGGGCGATCTGGCCGGGGAGGACGAGAGTCCCGTCTACGCGATCTTCCGCATGAACGAGGCCATCGAGCGGCTGCGCCTGCCCGAGGGGCAGGGCGTGGCGATCTACAACGCCGTCCAGCCGGAGCAGACGACGCTGCCGTCGATGAAGTGGGATGGCGAGTGGCACGTCACCATCGAGGTATTCCGCGACCTCGGCATCGCCTTCGGCGTCGTGCTGATCCTGATCTACATCCTGGTGGTGGGCTGGTTCTCGTCGTTCCAGACCCCGCTGTTGATCATGATCGCGATTCCGTTCTCGCTGGTGGGGATTCTGCCGGCCCACGCGCTGATGGGCGCCTTCTTCACCGCCACCTCGATGATCGGCTTCATCGCCGGTGCGGGCATCGTCGTCCGCAATTCGATCATCCTCGTCGACTTCATCGAGTTGCGCGTGCGCGAGGGCATGCCGCTCGAGCAGGCCGTGGTGGATGCCGGTGCCGTCCGGTTCCGACCGATGGCGCTGACCGCGGCTGCCGTCATCGTCGGCGCGGGCGTCATCCTCTTCGACCCGATCTTCCAGGGCCTGGCCATCTCGCTGATGGCCGGCGAGGTGGCGTCGCTGCTCCTGTCACGAATGGCCGTGCCCGTCCTCTACTACATGGGGGCCCGGCGACGCACCACCGTCGCCGACGGCCGGCTTTCCGAGCCGGCCCTACCCGCCACCCACTGACTCTGAACGACCAATGAAGGGAAGCATGGCCACACAGACGATGAACTCGCCGACAACCGCCCAATCCTGCGACACCGGCTGGACCGTCGAGAAGGCCCTCCGCCTGGTCGCGGGGACGGTCGTGATGGGCTCGGTGGCGCTGGGCATGTTCGTGCACCCCAACTGGTATTACTTCACGCTGTTCGTCGGCGCGAACCTGTTCCAGTCGGCGTTCACGAACTGGTGCCCGATGATGACCATCCTCCGCAAGGCCGGTCTCAGGTGAGACCTGACCCCTGACGCGCGCTGACACATGCCGGGTGCGCTGCCGGCGACGGGCACCAGACGCTCTGGGGTACGGCTACAATGGCCCGATTCCCCGATGGATGCCAGGCATCCCGATGCCCGCTTCGAGGCCCTGGTCCGTGACTACGGCCGCCTGATCCGCCACGCCATTCGTCGCGCGGCGCGTACCGACGCGCCTCGACTGGCCGACGACATCGAGCAGACGGTCCTCGTCTCGCTTTGGCAGCAGGTCGCCCGTGAGCAAGCCATCGACCACCCGGCCTCTTATGTGTACAGGGCGGCCGTGCGCGAGACGGTTCGTGCCATCCGCCGCGACCGGGCGCAGGCGGCGCGGGCCGAACCTGCCGGCGAAGAGGTGGAGCGGGTGATGACGACGGGTACCACCCCGGAGGACGACGTGCGGCGGCGTGAACAGCGGGACGCGCTGCGCGCCAGCCTCGAGACCCTGGCGCCCGACCGGGCGCGTGCGGTCAAGGCTCATCTCTCCGGCTTCTCCGTCGAGGAAATCATGGCGTTGTGTGGATGGCCGTATCAGCGCGCGCGCAATCTGGTGGCGCGCGGGATGGCCGACCTGCGGGCCGCCCTGCGCGAACGAGGCATTTCATGACCACGCGACCAGGCGTGCGCCTGACAGACGACGACGAGCTCCGGCAGCTCTATCTTGACGACGTCGGCGCGCAGCGTCGCGATGGTGCGCATCCGTCGGAAGACGACTGGGTCGCCCTCACCAGCGACACGCTGGAGCCGGAGCTCCGCGATCTGATGGCCGACCACGTCGTGGGATGTGCCGACTGCGCTGCGATCCATCGAGCGCTCACTGATCTGCGTCGCGAGGCCGCTGACGTCGACCCCGCGGCGCCGGCGCTGGCCGACGTGTCGTCGACACCGTGGTGGCTGCGATACGGGGCGGTGGCCGCGGCGGCGCTCGTGGTCGTCGCCCTGGCCGCGGCCCTGCTCTCGAGGCCAGCCCCCGTCGCCAGCCCCGGCCCTCCCTCGTCGACGGCCGCGTCGACGTCAGCTCCCGCGGCGGCGGCATCTCCGCTGCCCGCGCCGTGGGCCGCATCGATCGTCGCCCTCGACGTACGCATGCCCGCCAGCCTCGTGATGACGTTGCGCGGCGAGACCTCGCGCGATGCCGCTCGGCGCCAGGGACTCGTACGCGACCTCCGCCCGGCGCTCGACCTCTACCGTCGTGGCGCCTGGGCCGAAGCGGCCAGGGCTTTGGAACCCGTCGCCCGGACACACCCCAGCGAGGTCGAGATCGCGTTCTACGCAGGCCTGTCCCATTTGCTCGCAGGCGATCCCGCGCCTGCGTTGCCGCTTCTCGAGGCTGCGATCGGCAGCGACCTCGTCGGCGACGATGCGCGGTGGTTCGTCGCGGTGGCCCACGAGCGCCTGGGCGCGCACGACCACGCCGTGACCCTGCTGCGGTCGCTGTGCGCCGATGGGGGGCCGCGGTCGCGTGCGGCGTGCCAGGCGTTGCAGGACGCGTCCCGATGACCGTCCCGCGATGAACATCGGTCGCCCGCTCCCGCTGCTGCTGCTGCTCCTCGCCGCGGGCGTCCACCAGGGCGTGGCGCGGGCACGTGGCGCGCCGGAGCCGCAGGCGCCGTCGGCGCCAGTGTCATCGGTGACCGCTGCCGAGACGCCGGCCCACCTGGTCGACGAAGGCATCAGGCTCATCTCCCTCAATCGCCTCGACGACGCCTGGGCGGTGCTGGTGCGCGCCCGCGATCAGGCGGTCGCCGCGGGAGACCTCGTGGTGGAGGGGCGGGCCGAATGGGGGCTGGGCCGCGTGGCCTTCCTCCGGCGCGACGATGCCGCAACCGAGGAGCACTATGCGCGCGCCGCGCGGCGGCTCGACGATGCTGCGGCGTTCGAGCTCCGCGCGACGCTCGCCCTCCAGCGTGGGCGCGAGCTGTCCGAGCGGGGGGCACACGCCGCCGCCGAGCAGCAGTGGCGTGCCGGTGTGGCCCTGACGCGTGCGCATGGCCCGCGCTGGCTGCAGGCGCAACTGCTGCGCAGTCTCACCTTCGTGGCGACCGTGCCCATGGCCGACCGGCTCGTCCTGATCGAGGAGGCGGAGCGGTCGCTCGAGGGGGAGCAACGGCCCGCGCTCGAAGGCCTCGTCGCGCACCAGCACGGCGACCTGGCGTTCCTGGCCGGCGACTACATCCGGGCGCTGCGCGAGACCGAGCGCGCGGTTGGCTTGCTGGAGCGCGCCGGCGCCCGCGCGGATCTGGCGCGGGCCCTGACGAGCGTCGGCCGCATCTATCGCGTACACGGCGAGCCGGAGCAGGCCATCCCGTGGTTCAGGCGCGCGCTCGACGTCCAGCGAGGGATCGACAACACGCCGGCCGAGGTGCAGAACCTGATTGGCCTCGGGATTGCCCACCTGCACTTGGCACGATTCGACGAAGCGGCCGCGGCGTATGCCGAGGCCGTTGCCGTCGCGCGCACGTCGCCCCAGCCCTCCGACCTCGTCCACGCGCTCACACAGCAGGCCATCGGGCTCGTGGAGATGCAGCGGGTGCCAGAAGCCGAGCGTTCCCTCGCCGAAGCACTCGTTCTGCCAGCGGAACCCCGTCTCCTGGGCAGCCTGCAAGGCGCGCGCGGTACGGTGGCCTTTGCCGCGCGGCGTTACGCCGAGGCGCTGGCGGCCTTCGATCTGGCTCTGGAGGCGCCAGGACTCGGCGTGGACAGCCGTGTGGAGACGCTCGAGCGCCGGGCTCGTGCGCTGGATGCACTGGACCGCCCCGACGAGGCCATCATCGCCGCCGACGCTGCCCTCGAGGCCTTAGGCCGGCTGCGGGCCTCGCTGGTGCCGCGCGACTACTTCAAGCGCGGGTTCGACCAGTCGTGGGCCCGGCTGTTCGGGTTGAGCGTGCGCCGCCTCGCCCTTGCCGGTGAGGCGACACGCGCGCTGGAAGTGGCCGAGCGCGCCCGGGCGAGAGCCTTCGCCGACCTCGTCGCGTCGCGACTCGTCGAGAACAGCCCCTCGCTGTCGGCCGCCGCCAGCACCACGCCACCGCCTTCTCCAGGGTTGGTGCTGCGCGGCGCCTCCGGCGGGCCAGCGGCGGGCGCCCGCGCCGGCGGCACGGCACTCGAGAGCGCTGCTGCCGTCGACAGCGCGACGGTCGACCAGATGCGATCCACGGCCACCGCGCTGGGCGCCACCATCGTCTCCTACTGGGTGGACGCCGAGGTGACACTGGTGTGGGTCATCACGCCCCAGGGGGACGTGCACATGCGTCGCCTTCCCATAGGCGCGCGCGACCTCGAGCGCGCCATCCTCGCCACCCAGGCGACGCCAGGTGCGGAGGCCACGAGATTCAGCACGGGACCCGCATCGCGTGCCGCGTTCCGTCGCTTGCATGATGCGCTCATCGCTCCGGTGCAGCGGTGGCTGCCCGCCCGCGATGGCCTCGTGACGATTGTCCCCCATGGTCCACTGTTCCGCCTCTCGTTCGCCGCGCTGACGCGTCGCGACGGCCGATACCTCGTCGAGGACCATGCGCTGCTCCATGCGCCCTCGGTGGCGGTGCTGCGCCTGGTTGCCGGTCGCGCGCCACGGGCGGGTCCGCCCTCATACCTGCTGCTGGGGAATCCCGCGTGGTCCGCGGCACGGTCGCGGCGCGAGGCGCTGGCTCGGCTCCCGGGCGCCGCGCGCGAGGTCGAGGCGATACGGCGGCGGGTCGCGCCTGCCGCGGCCACCGTGTTGCGCGACGGCACGGCGTCGGAGCTGGCCTTGCGACAGGCCGCACCGGGCGCCAGCGTGCTGCACCTGGCTACGCATGCCATCGTGGACGACGCGCGCCCGTTCGAGTCGTATCTGGCACTGGCCAGTCAGACCTCCGAGGAGGGGGATGGACGCCTGACGGCCGAAGAGGTCTACGGCTTGTGGCTGGACGCCGACCTCGTCGTGTTGAGCGCGTGTCGCAGCGCGACCGGGCCGGTGACCGGAGACGGCCTGCTTGGCCTGACGCGCGCCTTCATCGCGGCGGGCGCCCGGTCGGTGATCGCCACGCTGTGGGATCTCCCCGACGAGGCCGCCCGGGCGATCCTGCCGCACTTCTACCGCGAATGGCTGGCGACGGGCAACAAGGCCGAGGCGCTGCGCCGCGCGCAACTGGCGTGGCTGGCCGACCTCCGCACCGGTCGCGTCGTCGTGGACTCGCCACTCGGCGCGGTCACGCTGCGCGAGCATCCGGCCCTGTGGGCCAGTCTCGTCCTGCAGGGCCGCCCCTGATTCGCTGCGTGCGCTGAGCAAACTGGACGAGGTCCGCCTCTTGTAGCGGTAGTCCTTCCATCGACGGGTCCTTCGCCGTTGCCCAGAGCGGCTCGCCTGGGGGGACACATGACAGGAGTCGTCCCGTGGCCCGAAACCCGTTCCGTTCGTTGACCATCGTCTGGGCCGTCCTGGCCCTGCTGACACTTCTGGTCAGTCGCGCCGACGCCGCGACGTTCGTCGTCAACAACACCGGTGACGCTGCGGACGCGGCCCAGGGCAACGGTGTCTGTGCCACCGCTGGCGCCGTCTGCACGCTGCGCGCGGCGATCCAGGAGGCCAACGCACTCGCGGGCGCCGACACCATCACCTTCAACATCGGCGCAGGCGGCCTGCAGACAATCGCGCCTGCGACCACCCTGCCGACGATCTCGACCGAGATCGACGTCGACGGCACGACCCAGCCGGGGTTCGCCGGGACGCCCCTGATCAAGCTGCTGGGCTCTCCGGCGGTCAACGGGTTCGGTCTGAGCGTCACCGGTGCCAACTCGTCGATTCGCGGCCTGATCGTCGTGGCCTTCTACCAGGGCATCCAGGTCACTGCCGATGGCGTGGTGGTGGCCGGCAACTACATCGGTGTGACCGAGACAGGCGCCGCACAGGGCAACGCCGGCAACTACGGCGGCATCCTGGTGGGGCTGGCCGGAGACTATCCGAACACGATCATCGGCGGCACGACGGCCGCCGACCGCAACGTGATCTCGGGCAACTCGTATGGCATCCAGCTCCTGTGCGTGAGCAACGTCCGCGTGCAGGGCAACTACATCGGCCTCGATCCAACGGGCACGCTGGCGCGTCCGAACACGAGCGTTCCCGTCCATGTCTCGACCTACAACCCCGGCTTCGGCTACTGCGGGGCCAGCGCCAACGCCAACGTCATCGGCGGTGATGTCGCCGGGGCGGGCAACGTCGTGTCGGGCAACGCGAGCAACGGGATCGTGATCGGTCTGCGGGCAGCGGGGGCGGGGACGCTGTCGGGTAACCGGGTCCAGGGGAACCTGGTCGGGCTCGCGGCCGACGGCACCACGTCCATGCCGAATGGCCCGGGTGCGGGGATTGTCGTGGCCGGCGCGTTCCCTGGCACAGGCTCGGCCAGCAACACCCTCATCGGTGGCACGACGCCGCTCGCGCGCAATGTCTTGGCGGGTAGCGATGCGAACATCAACGACGTCGGCATCTGGGTGCAGGAGGGCACCCCGACCGCGTCCAGCCCGACCGGCACACTCATCCAGGGCAACTACGTCGGCCTCGACCAGTCGGGCACGCTCGCACGAGGCTTCACCACAGGAATCAGGGTCAATGGCATCGGCACCGTCGTCGGCGGCGCAGTCGCCGGGGCCGGCAATGTCGTCGCCGGCAACGTCAGCCACAACATCTGGATCGAGCCGTATGCGACGACCGTGCAGGGCAACCTGATTGGCACCAACGCGGCGGGCACGTCGGCGATCCGGCCAAGCACGTTCGGCATCCTCGTGAAGGCGCCTGACACGGTCATCGGAGGCACGACGCCCCAGGCGCGCAACGTGATCTCCGGCAATTTGAACGGGCTCGTCCTGTCCGGCAGCAACCAGGTGACGGTTGCCAACGTCACGGTGCACGGCAACTGCATCGGGACCGATTCCACCGGTGTGACGGCCGTACCAAACGTGGGCAGCGGTGTGGTGGTCGATGCGCCGGGGTTGGGCATCGGCGGCACGGGCGCGGGCATGGGCAATGTGATCTCGGGGAACGGCCGGGGCATCTACCTGCTGCAGACCTCGTGGGGCGTGGTGTCGGGCGTCTCGATCGTCGGCAATCACATCGGCGTCAACGCGGCCGGGAACCCGCTCGGCAACAGCATCGACGGAATCCTCGTCGACGCTGGCGTCAGCGGAGCGAGCGTCGGCGGCACGGGCACGGGCGAGGCCAACGTCATCGCGCACAACGCCAGTCGCGGCGTGCTGCTACTGGGCGGCACAGGCACGGCGGTCCGCGGCAACCGCATCGACGCCAACGGCTCATTGGGCATCGACATCGGCGACACGCTGCTGGTCGACACCAATGACCCGCTCGATGCCGATACCGGCACGAATGGTCAGCAGAACTTCCCGGTGGTGTCGTCTGCCACGCTCGCCGGCGGCACCTACGCGATCGCCGGATCGCTGGCGAGCAAGCCGAACCAGACCTACACGCTCGACTTCTACGCCAACACCACCTGTGATGCCCTCAACAACGGCGAGGGCGACGCGTTCCTGGGGTTCACGCAGGTGACCACTGATGCCAGCGGCAACGCGAGCTTCTCGAATCTGCAGTTCCCGGTGGCGGGCGCCCGGACCATCATCACGGCGACGGCTACGGGCCCCGAGGGGACGTCCGAGTTCTCGCAGTGCCGTGCCACACTGACGCCGACGGTGTCGATCAGCGGCGTCGTCACTCGTGGCAGCGGTCCGGGAGCGCCCGCCGTCGCCAACGTCGCCGTGACGTTGGGCGGTTCCGCAAATGCCGCCACGGTGACCAACGGGGCGGGCGCCTATACCTTCGCGGCGCTGACGTCGGGGGGCACCTACACCGTGACGCCGTCGCTTGCCGGCTACCTCATCGCCCCGGTGTCGACCACGCTGTCCAACATGGTGAGCGACCAGGTCGCCAACTTCACCGCGACGCGGCTCTACACGATCAGTGGGCAGGTGCGCGACCTGAACGACACGGGCGTCAGCGGCGTGACGATGACGCTCGGCGGATCGAGCAACGCGACACAGTCCACCGACGTCGACGGCCGCTACAGCTTCACCGTGCCCGAAGGCGGCAGTTACACCATCACGCCGACGCGCGGCACGTTCGTGTTCGATCCCGCGACGCAGGCCTTCCCGAACCTGCAGGAGGACAAAATCGCGGCGTTCTTCGTCGCGCAGGTGGGCGAGTTCACGCGGTACTTCGCCGAGGGCGCCACGAGCGGCTTCTTCGACACCCGCATCGCCTTGCTGAACGCCACCGGACGACCGGCGACCGTACGCGTCCGTTTCCAGAAGGGCGACGGCACCGAGGTCCTGCAGACGCTGCCGATGGGCCCCATCGCGAGGCTGACGGTCGACCCGAAGGCCCTGGGTCTCACCGATGCGGAGTTCTCGACCGTCATCGAGTCGGACCAGCCCATCATCGCCGACCGCACCATGAGTTGGGATCGGGACGGCTATGGCAGCCATGCCGAGACGAGCATCGGGCGCCCGCTCACGCAGTGGTACCTCGCCGAGGGCGCCACCATCGGGGGCTTCGAGCTCTTCTATCTGGTGCAGAACCCGAATGCCACCGACGCAACGATCGAGGTCCGCTACCTGCTGCCGGCACCGGAGGCCCCCGTCGTGCGCACGTACACGGTCACCGGACGGAGCCGGTTCAACATCTGGGTGAATCAGCAGGATGCGCGTCTGGACGACGCGGAGGTGTCGGCGGTGGTGACCTCGACCAACGGCGTGCCGGTCATCGTCGAGCGTGCGATGTACCTCAACCTGCCGGGTCAGGTGTTCGGAGCCGGGCACGAGAGCGCGGGCGTCGAGGCGCCGGCCCTGCGCTGGTACTTCGCGGAGGGCGCGACTGGCGCGTTCTTCGACCTGTTCTTCCTGATCGCGAACCCGACGAGCCAGCAGGCCGATGTGGAGGCCCGGTACCTGAGGCCGGACGGCACGGTGGTGGTCCGCACGTATCCGGTGCCGCCCAACAGCCGCTTCAACATCTGGGTGGACCAGGAGGGGCCGGCCCTTGCCGACACGGCCGTGGCCACGGTGTTCCAGGTGACCAACAACGTCGGCGTCGTCATCGAGCGCGCGATGTGGTGGGGCGGCAGCGCCGGGTGGTACGAGGGCCACAACAGCGCCGGTGCGCAGGCCACGGGCACCAAGTGGGGCCTGGCCGACGGCGAGATCGATGACGCGCGCGGCGCCGAGACCTACGTGCTCATCGGCAATACGTCCGCGTTCGCGGGGACCGCACGCGTGACACTGGTGTTCGAGGATGGCACGCAGGCGACCCGTGACTTTCCGCTCGAGGCGAACAGCCGCATGAACGTGGCTGTCGGTATCGAGTTTCCTGCCGCCGTGGGCAAGCGCTTCGGCACGATCGTGGACAGTGTGGGCGCGACCCCGGCCGAACTCGTGGTGGAGCGCGCCATGTTCAACGACGCCCGTGGCGTCAACTGGGCCGCGGGCTCCAACGCCCTGGGCACGCGCTTGCGGTAGATCGCGAGGGGACCCGAGGCCAGGGGCACGCGCTCCGCGAACGCGCCTCTGGTCCGGCCCCGGAGCGGTGGCCCGATGGTATTGTTGGCATCCTGAGGCCCACGGCCCACGGCCGGCGGCCCCCCCAACTGCCATGGACACCCTCAACGGACTTCCTCTCGTCGCCCCCAAGATTTCGCCGGTCCTCGACCCGGCGTTCCGCCCCGCCGTCCTCGCCGTGCGCGCCTTCCGCGCGCAGGTCGCGGCGGCTGGCGGCGGCATTCCGGTCCGTCTGGCCATCGAACAGGCCGACGGCTCCGTCTTCCGCTTCGACATCGCCGTGCTCCCGCCGACCCATCCCGGTGCGGCCGGCAACGCCGCGTTCGTCGAGCGCTTCGTCAAGTTCCTGCTGTGGTCGCGCGGCGGCTGGCGCATCCACGTCGACGGCCCGGCCGACCTGGTCGACGCGCTGCGGTCCCACTACACCGACACGGCCACGGGCCGCTTCGACGCCGACCTGGTCGCCTTCCGGATGTTCGACCATCCGATCGAGGTCGTCCACACCACGACGCTGCCCGAGGAGCGCTCGGTCACCAAGCCTCTCGGTCGCCATCTGGAGGGGCATCGGATCGGGTTCGATCTCGGCGGCAGTGACCGCAAGGTCGCGGCGGTGGTGAACGGGGAGGTCGTCTTCAGCGAAGAGACGGTGTGGGATCCCTACCACAAGCCCGATCCGCAGTATCACTTCGACGGCATCATGGACTCGCTGCGCAAGGCCGCCGAGCACCTGCCGCGGGTCGACGCCATCGGGGGCAGTGCCGCGGGCGTGTACGTCAACAACCGCGTCAAGGCCGGATCGCTGTTCCGCGGCGTGCCGCAGGACCTGTTCGACGCGCGCGTCAAGAACCTGTTCTTCGAGGTCAAGGCCGCCTGGCACGACGTCCCGTTCGAGGTCGTCAACGATGGCGAAGTGACGGCCCTGGCCGGATCGATGTCGCTCGGCAAGAACGCCATCCTCGGCGTGGCCCTGGGCACGAGCACGGCGGCCGGCTACGTGACGCCGGACGGCAACATCACCTCGTGGCTGAACGAACTCGCCTTCGTGCCCATCGCCTTCAATCCGGATGCGCCGGTGGACGAGTGGTCGGGTGACGTCGGCGTCGGGTCGCAGTACTTCTCGCAGCAGGCCGTCGGACGCCTCGCGCCGCTGGCCGGCATCGCCACGCCACCGGACATGGGGTTGCCCGAGAAGTTGAAGGTGGTGCAGAAACTCCGGGACGAGGGGCACGTCGGCGCGAAGCAGATCTACGACACGCTTGGCACCTACCTGGGCTACGGCATCGCGCACTTCGCCGACTTCTACGACATCGCGCACGTGCTCGTGCTCGGCCGCGTGACCTCGGGCCCTGGCGGCGACGACATCGTCAACGGCGCGCGTCACGTGCTGGATGTCGAATTCCCCGAGCTCGCCAGCCGCATCACCTTCCATGTGCCCGACGAAAAGGACAAGCGCCACGGTCAGGCCGTGGCCGCCGCCAGCCTGCCTGAGGTAGGTCGAGTCCTACGCTAGCTGGCCGTACTCCGCCCCACGACGTTCCTTGCTTGTCAGGCTCTCCGAATGCCTGTATACGTGTGCTCGTTCCGAGACGCGAAGTGCGTACCCGCAGTTCCCGGGTTGCGTGTGCACGGCAGCATTCGACGTCACCCATGGTCCGCACGGGCCGTGGGCAGGCGGCTTGGAGGAATCCGTATGCGGAAAGCGATGAGTGGGGCTCTGCTGTTCGCCGCCCTGTTGCTTGGCGCGGCCAACGTGTCGGCGCAGGAGTTCCGGGCCACGGTGAGAGGGCAGGTGCTCGACTCCAGCGGCGCGGCGCTGCCAGGCGCCACCGTGTCGGTGCAGAACGCCGAGACCAATGAACTCGCCTCGACGACGACCAACGAGCAAGGCAACTACACCGTGCCGTTCCTGCGGCCTGGTCTCTACACCGTGATTGTCGAGCTGGCCGGGTTCAAGAAGCAGACGAGCAGCGGCCTGCGGCTCCAGGTGAGCCAGGTCGCCGAGATCAACGTCCAACTGGCGGTCGGCGACGTGACCGAAGAGGTGACCGTGTCGAGCGAGGGCCCGTTGCTCGAAACGAGCAACGCGAGTCGCGGGACGGTCATCGACAGCGCCCGCATCGCCGAGTTGCCGCTGCAGTCACGCAGCCCGATGGCGCTTGCCACCCTCGTCGCTGGCGTCAACTTCAACGGACCGGCGATCTACCTGCGTCCGTTCGACAACGGTGCGCTTGCCGACTTCTCGATGAATGGCGGCCAGAACCGCAACAACGAGTTCCTGCTCGACGGCGCGCCGAACAACGCCAACCAGGGCGGCAACAACATCGCGTACGTGCCGCCGGCCGAAGCGGTCCAGGAGTTCAAGGTCTCGACCAACTCGTACGACGCCCAGTACGGCCGGACCGCCGGTGGCGTCATCAACATGTCCCTGAAGTCCGGGACGAACTCGTTCCACGGCGTCGCGTACGACTACATGCGCCGCAAGGCGCTGGCCGCCAACTCGTTCCTCCTCAATTCGCGCACCCTGCCCAAGACCGACCAGTACATCGATCAGTACGGGTTCGTCGTCGACGGCCCGATCTGGAAGAACAAGACGTTCTTTCTGTTCAACGGCGAACGGTACCGGGAAGGCACGCCGTCGCCACTGAATTCGACCGTGCCGACGGCGGCGTTCAAGAACGGCGACTTCAGCGGCCTGGTCGACCAGAACGGGCGGCAGATCATCATCTACGACCCGGCCACCGGACGCGACGTCAACGGCGTCTGGACGCGCGATCCGTTCCCCGGCAATCGCATCCCTGCCGATCGCATCTCGCCTGCGGCGCGGGCCCTCATGCAGTACTACCCGGACCCGAACTACACGTTGGCCGGTGCTGCGCCCTGGCAGAACAACCTGGACTACCCCGAACATTTCAACAAGGACCTGTTCTGGAACATGGTCGGCAAGGTCGACCACAACTTCAGCCCCAACGATCGCGTGTTCTTCCGGTGGGGTGAGAACGAGCGCAACGAGATCCGCAACACCACCGCGATCCGAAGCGGTCCGGCCCAGAACGGGCAGTTGCCCCTCTGGCGGGCCAATCGCGCCATGGTTGGAGACTGGGTGCACATCTTCGGCGCCGGCACGGTGTTCAACCTGCGTGCCAGTTACACGTACTTCCTGGAGTGGAGCTATTCGCAGGACTCGCTGGGGTTCGATGCCTCCGAGTTCTGGCCGCAGAGCCTGGTCGACCAACTGCCGAGCAAGGCGGTCGATGGCATCTTCCCCGTGGTCAACATGGAGGAGTACGTCCAGCTCTCGCGCGGCTCGAGCCCGAACCGGAACCGGAACTACTCGCTGCAGCCGAACCTCTCGATGACCCGCGGCCGGCACAACATCCGCAGCGGTCTCGACATGCGCTGGACCAACGTCTACAACGAGAACTACAACAACTCCGGCGGCAACATCTCCTTCACGCGCCAGTTCACGCGCAGCACCTTGAACAGCACGAGCGTGCTCGAGGGCAACGCCTTCGCCTCGTTCCTGCTCGGCGCGGCGAGCGGGGGCAACGTGGACGTGAATCCCACGCCGCAATACAAGTGGTTGTACGTGGCGCCGTGGATCCAGGACGACTGGAAGATCACCAACAAGTTGACCTTGAATCTCGGGTTCCGGTGGGACATCAACGGATCGGTCACGGAAGCCGACAACCAGCTGAACTACGTGTTCGATCCGAGCATCGTCAATCCGATCTCGGCGCGCGTCGGTCAACAGGTGATGGGTGGGCTCACGTTCGCCGGCGTCAACGGCGCCCCGGAACGGCCCTGGAAACTGGACAAGGACAACTACCAGGCGCGTATCGGCGCGGCCTACTCGCTCAACGACAAGACCGTGCTGCGCGGTGGGTGGGGCAAGTACTTCCTCAATCCGACCGGCCAGGGGTTCAACGCCGGCTTCAGCAACAGCACGGCGCTGGTTGCCTCCAACGACGGTGGTCGCACGCCGACCTACAACCTGGCCAACCCGTGGCCAGGCGGCATCCTGGACGCGCCGGGCGCCTCCCTGGGGCCGCTGACCTTCCTCGGCCGCGGGCCCAGTTTTTCGAACCCTGACTTCGTCGTGCCCAACGTCCATCAGTTCTCCATGGGCGTCCAGCGCGAGCTGCCGTGGCGTGTGTCGCTCGACGTGACCTACGCCGGAAGCCGGAGTTACGACATCGAAGGGAACTTCGGCGGCTACAACGAGCCGTCGGCGGCGTTCCAGGCGCAGTGCGACGTCACACTCGGTGGCAGCCGCACGTTGTGCGACCAGCAACTGCCCAACCCCTACTTCGGCGTGCCAGGATTCGAGGGGACGAACCGGTTCACGGCCGCCAATCTCTCGCGGTTCGAACTGTCTCGGCCATACAACGCATTCGGCGGCTTCAGCCAGAACCAGCAGAACCTGGGCACGATGCAGTACGACTCGCTGCAGTTCGTGGCCAACAAGCGGTGGGCGAAGGGCGTGACCATCAACGCCGGCTACACGTGGGTGCCGCGGTGGACCGAAACGGGTGCCAACACCACCACCGGCATCGGCAACGCCTACGTCGACGAGGTCTCGCTCCTGCAGAACAGCGGTCCCTACTTCTCGCACCGCGAACATCGCATCACCGCATCGGGGGTCTGGTACCTGCCCTGGTTCGAGAATCAGAAGAGCATCCTGGGCTACCTGCTCGGCGGCTGGTCGATATCGCCGGCGTTCGTCTACCAGGCCGGACAGCCCTGGGACATGCCAGGCAACGTCGATCTCGCACCAGGCGTCAATCTCGCGGACGTCGCGCTCGACGGGCAGAAGGACGGCCAGTTCATCTACGGCGTGAAGCCGTGCGTGGGCCAGCGCAACGCGACGACGGGGCAGTACGATCTGCTGTCGGTGTCGACGGCGTATGGCTGCACGCAGCCGTTCTTCCTGGTCCGCGAGGCGTTCCAGCGCCGTACCGCGATGTTCCGCTACGACGAGTTCCGTCGACCCGGGTACTGGCAGGTCGACATGAACTTCGCCAAGACGACGCAGCTCACCGAGCGGCTCCGGTTCCAGTTCCGCCTCGAGGCCTTCAACCTGTTCAACAGCCCGATGTACGACGAGCGCAACTACAACCAGACCGTCACGTCGGCCGACTTCGGTCGCATCAACCGCAACGCGACGGGCCAATCGAACTTCCAGCGCTTCATCCAGCTCGGGTTCCGGCTGATCTTCTAGGGACGCGCGCGGTTGTTCATTGACGTGATGCGCCACGGCCTGGGGGCCATCCCCAGGCCGCTGGCGTTTCCGATCCTCCTTGTCGGCGCCCTGGCGGCCGCTCAATCGTCGTCGTCGATTCAGCGCCCGACCTGGCGTGACCTCGTGCCCATCCAGTCGTACCTCGCCAGGCACGGCGTCTCGTCCGACACGCTGCACGACGTAATCGACCGGACCCACGCCAAGAACGCCGCGCGCGTACGCGAAGGCGACCTCGACCACCTGGTGTTCTACGCGCTGCAGTCCACCCGCTTCACGACCCGACCACCGATCGAGCCGGCCCTGTCGGCCAAGGCCCTCGTCGAATCACTCCATCCTGAGGCGCACGCCGCGTTCCTGACCGGTCCCTCGATTCCTGACGTCCCGGTGCCGGCCGCCGTCAGGAGTCGTATCGCAGAGCTCGTGACGTACCTCGGGCCGCAGCGGAGCGATGAGCGCGCGGCGTTCTTCCGGCAACTGGTCCACACCGCGTTTCCTGCCGCCCGCGGCCGTGAGGCGGCGCTCGCACGCGAGTATGTGCGGGTCATGCGGTTCCTCTATCGGAAGGAGTTCCTCGCGCCAGCAACCGCGCGTGGAACGTCCGACGTTCACGATCTCTACCGCGAGCGTGGCCTCAGCACCGACACCGCCATCGAGGCCGGCTTCGTCGTCCACACGGGGCTCGCAGTGCTCCAGGCGCTCGAGCCGACGCGGCGCGTACGCCGGGTGCTGGTCGTCGGGCCCGGTCTCGATCTCGCGCCGCGAACCGGCTTGCTCGACGATGCGCCGCCCCAGAGCTATCAGCCGTGGGCGGTGATGGATGCGCTGGTCTCACTCGGCCTGTCGCAGTTGGGCGACCTGTCGATCGTCGCTGCGGATATCAACCCGCGCGTGGTGGACCACCTGCGGCGGGCTCGTGGGAGCCCGCCCGCCCTGCGGCTCGCGAGCGCACTCGGCGGCAGCGACACCGTGGTGATGTCGCCCGATTACCTCGACTACTTCACCAGGCTCGGGCGAACGATCGGCAGCGAGACGCGAGGCGCCGGTTTGCGCAAGGTGATCCAGGTCAGCGTCGACTCGGCGCGAGCCCTCGTCCCGGCCGAGACCCTCGACATCGTCACCGAGCGGCTCGGAGGGCCTGGCTTCGACCTCGTCGTCGCCACGAACATCTTCCCGTATTTCAACGACCTCGAGCTCGCGCTGGCCATGAGCAACATCGCCGCCATGACGAGGCCTGGGGGCGTGGTGCTGCACAACGAGGGGCGTGCCGTCCTCGGCGAGATCACGACAGATCTGGGGCTGCCATTCGAGCAGGCGCGATACGTCACGATAGCGACGATCCGCGGTGCGACAGCCCCGCTCGCCGACAGCGTGTTCCTGCACCGCAAGGTCACGACCCGATGACGTCGATGGTATCGTTGGTAACCATGTCGGCGCCGCACAATCCGTACCTCACCTACGTATCGTCGCTGGCGGAGATGGTGCACGCCGGCAAGCAGTTCCCGTTGGGGAGTGCCCCGATTCCGGCGCACCCGCCGGTGGCCGACGATGCCCCGAGGGCCCTCATCTTCTCGCCGCACCCCGACGACGAGTGCATCATCGGCGGCCTCGCGCTGCGACTCCAACGCGAGGCCGGCTACCGCGTGGTGAACGTCGCGGTCACGCAGGGGAGCAACAAGGCCAGGCAGCAGGGGCGCTGGGACGAGCTCACGAAGGCATGTGCGTACCTCGGGTTCGACCTGGTGCAGACCGTCCCGGGTGGGCTCGAGCGGATCAACGCCGGGACACGCATCGCCGACCCGCCCCACTGGGCCGCCTGCGTGGACGTGATCGCGCGCATCCTGGCCGAGCAGCAGCCCGCGGTGGTGTTCTTCCCGCACGAGACCGACTGGAACAGTTCGCACATCGGCACGTACCACCTGCTCGTCGATGCGCTCGGGCGCCAGGGCGCCGGCTTCGCCTGCCACGTCGTCGAAACCGAGTTCTGGGGGGCAATGGCGACCCCGAACCTGATGGTCGAGTCGAGTGTGCAGGATCTCGCCGACATGATGACGGCGCTCTCGTTCCACGTCGAGGAGGTCCGGCGCAACCCCTACCACCTGCTCGTGCCCCCGTGGATGCAGGACAACGTCCGCCGCGGCGGGGAAGTGGTCGGCGGCCAGGGCGGTGCGGCCCCAGATTTCATGTTCGCCACCATTTACCGGTTGCGCGAGTGGAAGGACGGGGCGCTGAACTATCGGTACGACGGCGGCCGTATCCTCGCGGCCGGTGCCACCCCGGTGACGTTGTTCGCCTGACCGATGCCGGGCGGCCTGCCGCCATCGATGCGCCGGTGAGGCTGTCTGGCCGGAGTCGGCTCTGCCACGTTCACCATCCCGATGTTCGTGGGTTGGGATCGCTCGAGACCGGCTGCGCGCGGGCGTCATCCTCGCCGAGGACTTCCACGCCCTGTCCGACACGGCCATCGACGTCACGGTGCAGGCCCCCGGGCCGCCCACGGCCCTGAATGCCGGCTGGTCCTGGTCCATCCTCCTCGCCCGCGAGACCAGCGGGCACCACCAGCACGACCACGAGTACCCGTTCACGGTCGCCGACGGTGGCGAACCGAAGGTCGTCGTCAGACGCAGCTGAGGGCGCCGCGTCACTCGGATCGCAGCGCCCGGACGGGTTCCACCCGCGCAGCCCGCCAGGCAGGCAGTGCACTCGCCACCAGGCCCACCAGCAGGAACAGCAGCGCGGTGTCGTCCCGAAAACCACGACGTACCAGCGTGCGCGGCCAGACCCGCCAGGCCGGCTCGGTACGCCGCCGCTCGGCGAAGGCCCATGTCATGTCCTCGCCATATCCCTCGCGGAACGCGGCGGGTCCCAGACGTACGCCGGCCCGGGCCGCGACCTTCTGCATGATCGCGAAGCCGTGCGAGTCACGCCCGGCCAGCGACACGAGGATGTGGAACACGGCGCATCGGATGAAGACGCCAATGCGCCCGCGCGGGGTCTCGAGCTGCCTACCCAGCGGCCGCCCGTGTCAGGCGATCGTGGATCGCGACCCAGTCCGGCGCCTCCGGTGGTCGTGCGACGACGATGACGTCGGCGCCCGCCTGGTCGAGTGTTCGCAGATGGCTGTAGAGGTCGCGCCCGTAGCGCTCCGCGTCTGGTGCCGCGACGATCCACGCCACTGCCGCGGCCTCTGCCGGGGATGAGGGCGCGAGGGCGGCGACTCGCACACCGTCGCGCTGATGCGCCGTCACCACATCCGCGACCGCCGCCGACGCGATCAGTTCCACCGGCGTCCTCGGCGCGTAGTGCGACGCAACGCTCCCCGGGACGCGGGGTGCCGCGGCCGTCGCTTTGGTCACGGGACCCGAGACGGCTTCGATAGCCTCGACGCCGATGCGGCCTGGGCGCAGCACCGTGACGCGGCCATCGAGGCACGCGACGATCGTCGATTCCAGACCCACCTCCGAAGGCCCGCCATCGAGCACGATCCGCACCTGTTCACCCAGATCCTCGCGCACGTGAGCCGCCGTCGTCGGGCTGATCCGCCCGTAGCGATTTGCCGACGGCGCGGCGAGGCCGCCGCCGAACGCGCGCAGCACTGCCAGCGCCACCGGGTGGGCAGGGATCCGAAGCGCCACGGTGTCCTGTCCGCCGGTCACAGCGAGCGCAACGGAGGGCGCGCGGGGCAGCACCAGGGTGAGCGGGCCGGGCCAGAACCGTCGGGCGAGTGCGGCGGCCACCGGTGGCACCTCGCGTGCCCACCGCGACATGTCCGCGGCCTCTGCCAGATGGACGATGACGGGATGGTCGGACGGGCGGCCCTTGATGGCGAAGATGCGGGCCACGGCGGCGGGGTTGGACGCATCCGCCGCCAACCCGTAGACCGTCTCGGTCGGCAGGCCGATGACCTCGCCCGCACGCAAAGCCTCGACGGCGGCAGCGATCTCGTCAGGGCCGACCATGCGGCGATGATACGCCGCCCCAGCCGACCCTTCGTCACGTCGTCCGGTGAACTGCCCGGGTCTGTAGCAGCACGGATTGTCGGGGGACGCCTCGCCGAGGCGTCCCTCCGCGACATACAATCCGCCCATGGTGCGCGATGTGATGATCGGAGTGGCGGCGTCGCTCGTGCTCGCGTCCTCGGCCGGGGCGGAGGTCAAGGTGGATCGTGTTCCGTGTCCGGGGCAGGGCCAATGCGTGCGACTGGCCAATGGCACCGTGGAGGTGCTCGTCGCCACCGAGATCGGCCCGCGCATCGTGCGCTACGGGTTCGCCGGCGGCGACAACCTCCTCGGGTGGGTGCCGGAGAGCACCGTCAAGACCGAGCTCGGCGAATGGAAGGCGTGGGGCGGGCACCGTCTGTGGAGCGCGCCCGAGCACATGCCACGCAGCTATTCGCCCGACAACGACCCGGTGGACGTGCAGGTGTCGGGCCGCAGCGTCACGCTGACGCAGGCGGTCGAGCCGAAGACCGGCATCGAGAAGATCCTCACAGTCACGCTCGCGGAGACGGGCACGGGTGTGATCGTCGGGCATCGCCTCGTGAATCGCAACCTGTGGGACATCGAGGTGTCGCCCTGGGCGCTGACGATCATGAACACCGGCGGCACGATCATCCTGCCGCAGGAGCCGTATGCCTCGCACGACGACGCATTGCAGCCGGTGCGGGCGATGACGCTCTGGGCGTACACCGATCTGTCTGACCCGCGCTGGCAGATCGGACCGAAGTTCCTGCGGCTGCGCACCGACGCGTCGCGCGCCGGATCGCAGAAGGTGGGCATCGCCAACCGCCAGGGGTGGGCGGCCTACCATCGGAACGGGCACCTGTTCGTGAAGCGGTACGACTGGCAGTCGTCGGCGACGTATCCCGACTTCGGCGTCAACACGGAGGCCTATACGGCCGGAGCGTTCGTCGAACTCGAGACGCTCGGGGCGCTCGTCTCGCTCGCGCCGGGGGGCGCGGCCACGCACGAGGAGCGGTGGTCCCTGTTCCGCGACGTGGAGCAACCGGCCACCGATGACGCGCTGCAGCAGGTGCTGGCGCCACATCTGCAGGCAGCGCGCTGACGGTCGTGCCCGGGCCAGATCCCGCCCCAGGCGACTGCACGGATGAGATGAGCCCATTCGGGCGCGTCCTTCACCTTTACGGGTGGAGGACATTGTCATGTGTGCCCGCAGTGCTGCCGCCGTCGTCGCCGCGGCCCTCACGTTGCTCATTCCCGACCTGTCATCGGCGCAGCCGTCGGCCGTTCCCAACCTCATGTTCAGTGGGGGCTGGGCCGGGTTCGTCGACGATGGCCGGATCGACCACGGCGCGTTCGGTGGTGGACTCGAGTGGGTCCTCACGCCCCGTATCGCCATCGGGCCCGAGATCCTGTCCATGATCGGGCCCGACGACGACCGCGACCTCTTCGTGCTCGGGGTCGCGCGAATCGGGGTTCTGCCGCTCGGATCGAAGGTGGCGCCGTTTGTTACCCTCGGGGGCGGGTCCATGACCCACAGCGACACCTTCTACGGGGGGCAGTCGTACAGCTCGACCGAGGGGGCCTTCATCGCAGGCGGCGGCGTGCGGATCAACGCCTCGCCGCGCGTCTTCATCGCGCCCGAGCTCACGCTCGGGTGGGAGCCGCACATGCGCGCCTCGGTGACCGTGGGGATTCGGCTTCGGTAGGGCCGCCTTGGCGCAACGGGCCCTGGCAACCATACGTAGCCGCCGGGCAAGCCCGGCGGCTACGTATCAGGGGGGCGTCCTACACGCGCTCCGGCACGACGTACGGCTTGCGATACGTGCGTGTCAGGAACGCATCGGCATCCGGGGCGTCCACGAAGCGCTCCGTGGTGCCCGTGAACTTCAGCGAGCGACCCACCCGGTACGAGATGTTGGCCAGGTGGCACAACGACGTGGAGAGGTGTCCCTCCAGGATGTCGGCGTGCAGCGCCTCCGTCTTGCCCGCGCGCAGGCCGTCGAGGAAGTTGCCCCAGTGGCTGCCTCGCTCGGCCTCCTTGGCCCCGGCAAAGGGCTCCCGTTCACGCTTGCGGAATGCCTTCCACGTGTTGCCGCTGATCTCCAGCCAGCCATCGCTGCCGAAGAACAGGTTGCCGACTTCCTGACCGGCGCTGCCCTCGTGGTTGGTGTAGCGGCCACGCGTCTCCATCTCGAGCAGCGTGCCATCGGCGTACGTGTAGGTCGCCGTCTGTGTGTTGGGCGTCTCCTGCGAGGTCCTGTCGTGCCCGTAGGTCTCGACGTCGCCATAGACGCGCTTGCCTGGCGTCGCCGTACCGCCATCGTCCTTGCGGAAGCCGTAGAGGCCGCCCGCGGAATAGACCGAGACCGGGTGCTCGTTCTTGGCAAGGCCCCAGCGGGCGATGTCGAGCTGGTGCGGGCCGGTGTTGCCCGTGTCGCCGTTGCCCGTGTCCCAGTACCAGTGCCAGTTGTAGTGGCCCCGCTTCTCGTTGTACGGCCGCCACGGCGCTGGGCCGAGCCAGCGGTCGTAGTGGAAGGCGGCGGGCGCCTCGCTGTCGGCCGCCATGCCGTACGAGTCCCGGGCCTTGAAGCAGAGCGCCCGCGCCATGTACACCTCGCCGATGCCGCCGCTGCGCAGGAAGGCGATCGCCTCGCGCACGTTGGTCGCCGAGCGGTTGTTGAGGCCCACCTGGACGTGCCGCCCGTACTTGCGGGCCGCCTCGATCATCCGGCGACCTTCCCAGATGTTGTGCGAGGCCGGCTTCTCCACGTACACGTGCTTGCCCGCCTGGCAGGCCAGCACCGTGGCCAGCGCATGCCAGTGATTGGGCGTCACGATCGACACCGCGTCGATGGCCTTGTCTTCGAGCACGCGGTGCAGATCCCACTCCGTGCCGGGCGTCTGGCCGGACTTCTCATTCACGAGCGCCAGGGCCTTCGGGAACAGGCGCTCGTCGGTATCGCAGAGCGTGCGGATCTGGACGTTGTGGCTGTCCTTCAGCGCGCACCAGTTCTGGAGGTGCACGGTGCCCTGGTTGCGGATGCCGATGACGCCGACGGTGATGCGGTCGTTGGCGCCGCGGATCTGCGCGTAGGAGCGCGCGGTCGTGGACAGGGTGCCGATGGCGGCGCCGGCAGTGGCCACCACGCTCTTCTTGAGAAACGCTCGACGGTCGGTGTGGGTCATGGGGGGCTCGGGAAGGAGGAGACGGCGCGGAGTATAGCGCGGGCACGGCGGTTGGGGGCGGTGCCCCTTGGCAAGCCCGGTGACTGATGCAATAGTCGGGCGTTTCCAAGGGCGGCCACCTGACGACGCGCAGCACCCGAGAGCACCGCCGTGGCCGACGCCGGGGCCTGAATCGCCTGAGCACAACGGCGTGGGCGGCGATCGCCCTGCTCGGCCCGGCCTCCCACCGCGCCGCAGGGCAGGCGCCGCTCGGCGTGCCCGTCGCCGCGACAGCAGATCCCGTGCTGCTGCGGCTGCAGGGCGGCGCGGAGCTGCTGATCGCCCTGTCGTGCCTCGCGATGCTGGGGGCGCTGCTGCACTTCGTCCGCACCACGCGACCCCGCCTCGCGCCCTTCTGGGCCGTGGGGGCGCTCGCCCTCTTCCTCGCGGCCTCCGCCCTCGCCAATCTCGCGACCTTCGTCGGGTTGTGGGAGCCGCTCTCGCGCGGCAGCGTGTCGGTCACCGTCGTCGCGTCGCTGGCGGCGGTGGCCGCCGCCGTGACGCTGCTGCGCGTGCTGCCGAAGGCCCGGGCCTTCATGGCCGCCGCGCGCCTGTCGGATGAACGTCGCCTCGAACTCGAAGCCTTGCGAGCCGTGCTGGAGCGGCAGGTCGAGGAGGGGACCCGCGATCTGGCGCAGGCCTCCGACACGGCGCGCCGGGCCGAGGCACGGTTCCACCATGTCGTCGAGTCGGCGCCGAGTGCCATCGTGATCATGGACAGCGAGCGCCGCATCCTGTTCGTCAATCGCGGAGCGGAGGCTCTGTTCGGCTACGACCGCCACGCCCTGCTGGATCAGCAGATCGACGTCCTGGTGCCCGAACGCTATCGCGCGGCGCACGTCGGATACGTGGCCGAGTTCTTCGGCGAACCGAGGGCGCGGCCGATGGCGGAGGATCGCGCGCTGTTCGGCCGCCGGAGAGATGGCCAGGACGTCCCGATCGAGATTGCCCTCACGCCGATCGAGACGGCCGACGGCCTGTGTACCCTCGCCTCCATCATCGCCATCAGCGCACGGGTGCGTGCCGGCCCTCGAGGCCATCCTCGTCGATCAGGACCAGATGAGCCAGGTCATCGCCAACCTGGCCGTCAATGCGCGCGACGCCATGCCGCGGGGCGGCATCCTCTCGTTCGAGACCTCCAATCAAGGTGCTGGACGAGGCCGCGGCGCGCGAGGTGCTCCTCACGCCGGGCAACTACGTGCGGCTGCGCGTGCAGGACACCGGTGTCGGGATGGACACGACGGTGATGCGCCGGCTGTTCGAGCCGTTCTTCACGACCAAGAAGGAAGGCGGCACCGGTCTCGGGTTGTCCATCGTCCATGGCATCGTGACGCAGGACGGCGGCCAGATCGCGGTCGACAGCGCGCCGGGGAGCGGGACGACCTTCACCTTGTATCTCCCGGCGGTCGCCGACGAGATCGACACCATGACACCGGTGCTGCCGCCTGTGGTCGGCGGATCGGAACGTGTGCTGCTGGTCGAAGACGAGCCGGGGGTGCGCGACGTGGTGGCGCAGATGCTGCAGTTGCGCGGCTACCAGGTACAGGAAGCGGCCGACGGCGACCAGGCGCTCGCCGCGGTGCGCGCGGCCGATGGCCAGTTCGATCTGGTGCTCACGGACGTCGTGATGCCGGGCACCAGCGGGTGGGCGCTCGGCCAGGTGCTGCGCGTCGAGTTCCCGGACGTCAAGGTGATCTTCATGTCGGGGTACTCCGACGCGGTCATCGCCCAGCATGGCGTCACGCTGACCAACGATCTGGTCATCCTGCAGAAGCCGTTCTCGACCGAGACGCTGCTGCGGACGGTCCGGCGCGCGCTCGATCACTGACCGTCGTCCGATCAGCAGCGGCGGCGTCGCCGAACCCCCTGATGTACCGAGCGCGGACCTACTTCGGGCGGGCCGGGCTGATCATGATGTGCGCCCCAGGCGTGCCGGGGAACATCAGCCACGGGGCGCCGGGAGCCGGCGTGGTCGGCAGGCCCGTCGATTCGGCCGTCGCGTTGGGCGTGTAGATCACCCAGCGCGTGTAGCTGTCGGTCACCGTGCCGGCCGCCGCATCGAACGCGCTGCCCGTGACGATCGTCAACAGGCGCGGCTCCTTGGCCATCGGGAGCGTGCCGCTCGCGATTTCCTTCCAGCGGATGTCCTCGGCCCCGCGTCCCTTGGTGCCCTGCGCCGCGAGTGCGCGGCCGCGCGCCATGAACGGTTCCAGATCCTGGTGATAGCAGGCGACGTTGAACCCGTCGACGGCGGGGTCGTCCGCCAGGCACACGAGCAGGCCCGTGCCCTTGCGGAGCGTGGTGTGCTTGCCCTGGGCGTCGAAGCCGACCACGGTGGCGGTGGCGCGCTGATCGGCGGGCGCTGCCTGCACGGCACCGGCGATCTGCGCCTCCGGGGCGGGCACCTGTGCCTGCGCCACGGACGCCGTGAGGACGAGGAGGCCGAGCGTGCGCAACATGGTTGGGGTCATGATGCGCGAGGATATCACCGGCCGAGGGCCTGTTTCACGAAGGCGAACAGCGCCTCCGACCCGGGGTCGCCGGGCTTGCCGAGATTCGCGTTGAGCTGCTCGTGACTCGTCTCGCGCACGCCGACGACCGTGGCCGGGATGCTGGCGCCCTTCAGCACCGCGGCCAACCGGCGGGCCTGCGCGCCCGTGTCGGCGTTCTCCGCCACGTGGAGGATCAGGAAGGGCGAGATGCCCTTGCCCGCGGCCACATGGGTCACGGTGGAGAAGTCGACATGCTTGCGCGGATCGTTGCCGAACTTCTGCCGATGGCCGTTGGTCGGCAACGGGACCCCGTAGGCGCGGGCCCGGGTCTCGGCCACCTCGATGGCGGCAGGCAGATCGAACGTATCGGCATCCACGGGGACGCACCCCTTGATCGGCGCGAGTGACAGCCCTTCGGCCTTCAGCAGGCGTTCGTCGGTGCAGAGGAGGGCCGCCAACTGGCCGCCGGACGAGTGGCCCATCACCAGCACGCGCGATGGGTCGCCGCCGTACTCGGCCACGTGGTCGTGCACCCAGCGGAACGCCTTCGCCACGTCGCGCACGATCTCGTCCATCGTCACCGTCGGCAGGAAGCGGTGATTGATCGACACCAGCACGAGGCCGGCGTCGTTGAAGGCGCGGGGTTTGAGGGCGACCAGGCCCTTGTGGCCGGTCTGCCAGCCGCCGCCGTGGATCCAGAACACGACCGGCAGACCCGTCGCGCCGGCCGGGGCGTGGACGTCGAGCGTCTGTCGCTCCGTCGCCGGGGTGGTGTAAGGCAGGTCGCGGCTCACCGTCTGCCCGTGGGTCACGGACGCGGTGGCCAGCAGGAGCAGGAGGGTGGAGAAGAGTCGCACGGGGGCGCAGGATATCAGACCCGGTGGCGCGGCTGGGCGGACGCCCGATGCGATACTGGGCACGTACATGGACGCCGTCACCATCGCTGGAAGTGGCCCGCTGCGCGCCACGATTCGCCCCCCGGGTTCCAAGAGCATCACCAACCGCGCGCTCATCTGTGCGGCACTCGCCAACGGCGTGTCGACGCTGCATGGTGCCCTCGACAGCGAGGACACGCGCGTGATGGTCGACGCACTGCGTCAGCTCGGCCTCGATGTCCAGGTGGACGTCGAGGCCGCGACGATCGCCGTCACCGGCTGCGGCGGTCGACTCCGGGTGCCGGAGGCCGACCTCTACGTCGCCAACAGCGGCACGACCATCCGGTTCCTCACCGGCATGCTGGCGGCCACGAGGGGGCACTACCGGCTCGACGGCATTGCGCGGATGCGGCAGCGCCCGATCGGCGACCTGCTCGATGCGCTGAACGCCCTCGGGGCCGAGTGCCGCGCCGAGTCAGCGGGCGGCTGTCCGCCGGTGGTGATGGACGCGCGGGGGCTGCGTGGCGGCACCGCGCACATTCGTGGCGACATCTCGAGCCAGTTCCTCAGCGGGCTGCTCATGGCCGCCCCGTACGCGTCGAGCGAGGTCGTCGTGCGCGTCGACGGCGTGCTCGTGTCGCAGCCGTACGTGCACATGACGCTCGGGGTGATGCAGGCCTTCGGAGTGACGGCCGACGCCGAGCAGCTCACCCACATCGCCATCGCGGCACCCCAACGGTACGCGGGCACGACGTACGCGATCGAACCGGATGCGAGTGCGGCCAGCTACTTCTGGGGCGCTGCGGCCATCGCTGGCGGCACCGTCACCGTGGAGGGGCTGAGCCGCGACGCCTTGCAGGGGGACGTGGCGTTCGTCGACTGCCTGCAGCGCATGGGCTGTGCGGTCGCCGACACCCCCACCGGGATTGCCGTCACGGGCGGCCGCCTGCGGGGCATCGAGGTGGACATGAACGCGATCAGCGACACGGCGCAGACGCTCGCCGTCGTCGCGCTCTTTGCCGATGGCCCGACCTCGATCACCGGCGTCGGCCACATCCGCCACAAGGAGACCGATCGCATCGGCGACCTCGCCCGCGAACTGCGCAAGCTCGGTGGCCTCGTGGACGAGCACGCCGATGGGCTGACGATCACGCCGTCACCCCTGCACGGCGCGATCATCGAGACCTACAACGACCACCGCATGGCGATGAGCCTGGCGCTGGCCGGCCTGCGCGTGCCAGGCGTGGTCATCACCAACCCGCATTGCACCGAGAAGACCTACCCCCGGTTTTTCGAAGACTTGGCCCGCGTCACCGCCACGGCGTCCCCGGCAGGGTAGGGCGCGCGCTCCGAGCGGGCATCTCGTACGGGGCGGGCAGGGTTCAAGGCTTCTTGATCGCCTTACGGAGGAACTTGTTGTCTTCGAGGAAGGGTCTGAGCGCCTGCGGGTCGTCCTTGTAGGCGATCTTCAGCAGGGCAAGCGCTCTCTCGTTGTAGACCAGCGCCAGTTCGGCCGACCCCTGGTCCGCGAGAATCAGCGATCGGTTGTTGTAGGCGCCGCCGAGCGACGCATTGCCGCTGGGAGTGTCGAGCGACTCGAACGCCGCGATCGCCCGATCACTGGCCGCCTCGGCCTCGGGGAGGCGCTTCTGCAGGCGGCGCACCGTCGCGAGATTGTCGCTCACCACGCCCAGCGAGAGCGTGTCCCCCGCGATCTCCAGCAGCCTGATCGCGACTTCGAAGCTGGCAGCGGCGAGCGACAGGTCGCTCGTTCGACGGCGCGCTGTTCCGAGGATGCCGAAGAACCGGCCGCCTTCGTCTGGCGGGCGACGCGCGAAATAGGGCAGCACCTTTTCAGCTGCCGCACGCGCCTCCTGGTTGCGCCCGACGGCCAGCAACTCAGTCAGCTGGTCCAGGAGCGCGGTGTAGGTGGCGGCATCATCTGGCAGCGTCACCGGAGGACGTGCCGGAGTGATCGACTTGAGGTGTGCCAGGGCTGCGTCGTTGAGCGGCACGGCACCCCATGGCAGGTGGAGTGTGACAGCCGTCGCGGTCTTCAGCGGCCAGTAGTGCTCGGCCTGGTACACAGTCGCGATCGACTCGACACATGCTCCGTTTGACTGGGGTGCTGTTGCCGGATGACGTGCTTCAGCTGGAATCCCGCCCGGTCGACCTGCACGGGCAGATCGAAGACGTCCTCCGGTGCCCGACACCTCGGCGCCATCGACGAGACGAAGAGCCCGATGGACCCATCGTCGATCGCCTCGACGGCGAGGAACACGGTGTCGTCGGGCCTGTCCGCGAGCAGCACCCCCTTGACCTGGCTCGATTCGGACGGCGCGAGCGCCTGTTGGGCTGTCGTCCCCGGTGGGGATTGGGCCACGGCGGCTGAGCTGAAGAGCGCGGCCAGAAGTACTGCGCCAGGAATCCGGACACGACGCCTTCCGGCACTCGCGCCCTGCGACCCGCGTGAGGGCACCTCGTCGAGAGCGATTGGCATGGCACGCCCGTCCTTGCTCGATGCGTCGTTGAACGTCGGTGGAGGGCAACAGTGTACGCCGGGATTCGGCGCCGTGTTCGCGTCACTTTGGCGCAGCGTCGCAGGAGCCGAACGCTTCCTCAAGGCACCAAGCTCGCTGCTCCGCCTCACGGGCGAGGCCGACGCAAGGAGACTGAACGCTCGGACGGGCGGGTTGCAGAGGGTGGCTGGGGCGATCCCTCAGAAACGACGAAAGCCACGATTTCTCGTGGCTTCATCGAACCTCTGCGTTGGTTGCGGGGGCTCACCCTCGACTACATCGGCGCCTCTGTTGGACGGCAGCGTGATTGTGCAATTTCCGCTGCATTTCACGGAGGTGTGCGATGTACGACCCACGATCAGACTATGACGCGCGGGACGGCGATGGCGGCTCGCGTGAGCTCAGCCGAGGCGGACGCGGCGGTGGCGACTCTCGCGAGCGGGAGCGGGAACGCGCCGACCCGCGTGAGGTCTTCTCGCGTCACGTCGATCTGCCGCGGGGACGCGAACGGGAGCACGTCTGGGTGCGCGAACACAGCCACATGCTCCGTGGTTCGGAGAGCCGCACGCTGGCCTCCGTTGGTGCCTTCCGTGTCGTCCCTGCAGACGACCTGCGCGACGCCTTCGACAAGCCCCTCGATCCGCGTCACGGCGATTTGTGGCACCTTCGCGAGGCGGGCCTAGTGCAGACCCACCGGGTCGACCGCGACACCACCGTGGTCACGCTGACGAAGGAAGGGCGTGACCTGCTCGAATCCCGCCGCCGCGATCATGATGCGCCAGACCGTCAGGCATTCAGTCACGGCGTGCAGCGCCCACGTGAGTTGAAGCACGACGCCGAGCTGTACCGGGCATACCTCGAGGAGGCTGAGCGACTGCATGAGGCCGGGGCGACGATCCACCGAGTTGTCCTCGAGAACGAACTCAAGGCCGAGTACCAGTCATTCCTGCAGGAGCCGAACCGCGAACGCGATGACAGCGACGGACGGCCGGAACGCAGCCTGTTGGAGATCGAGTCCTGGGCTCACGAACGCAACCTGCCGTGTGACGACCAGGGGCACGTCCAGTTCCCGGACTTGCGCATCGAGTACGACATCGACGGACGCGACCAGGCGCTTGACGTCGAGGTCATGACGCCCCACTACCGCGGCGCCCACGCTGCCGGGAAGTCGGCCTCCGGATTCAGTCTCCACTTCTCGGGCCGGAACGGTGGGGGAGGGCGCGGTGGCAGCCGGCCACGCGGGCACATGGAGGAGTTCCTGTGATGCGTTTCGACGAACGCGTTCAGGCTGTCGCGAAGAAGGGTTTCACCGAGCGCCAGGCGCGTTTTCTGACGACCGTCATGCTGCACTCCGGCGTTTGCGTCCCGCGCCAGTACGCGCGCTTCTGCGGCATCGTCCACGGGGCGAAGACGCGGAAGTTCTTCGACAAGCTGGTGCGGCTCGGAGTCGCGTCGATGCACGACTGCCGGCACAACCGTGCCCGCATCTACCACGTCAACCAGCGGGCGCTCTACACGGCCATCGGCGAGCGAGACAGCACGTTGCGCCGCCGCATGTCCATCAACCGCGCCATCCAGCGCCTCATGGTGCTCGACGCCATCGTCGAGGACCCCGATCTCATCTGGCTTGCGACGGCCGACGAGAAGGCCGCGCACCTGACGGCGCTCACCGCCATCGCACCGACCGACTTGCCGCACGTCACGACCCGGCACGGCGCCACGCGGCAGGTCCGGTCCTTCCCAGAGCGGCTCCCCATCGGCATTGACCTGGCGGGACGGGGCGTCATCGTCTACGTCATCGACCGCCCGGACCTGGACGACTTCCGAGTCTTTCTCGAGCGCCACGCGACGCTGCTCCGCGCCCTGCCTGTCTGGACACTCCGCATCGTCGTCCCGCCGCATCTTCCAGGCATGGCGCTTCGGGCCAGGGAGGCGGTGCAGTTCCAGCTGATGGAACCATCCGGGAACGTCGTCGTCGACGAGATGCGCTGGTACTTCGAGCAGCTCCGCACGCCATCAGCGACCGACACGCAGCGCCTCACGCGAGCGCGCAGGGCGTTCGCCTCGTCTCGCGCCCAGGCGATCTATCGGTGCTGGAAGCAGGACGGCGAGGCCGCCCTCGTCAGCGTCGGCAGCGATGCCCTGCGAAAGGCAGTCGAGGCCGGGAGTGGGAGAGTCGAGGTCTTCGAACTCGGCCACCGGTACGGTCATCTCTCGCCTCTGCTTGCCGTGTCGTAGGCGCGAAACGAGATTGTTGGACGATATGGAATGACCTGCTCGCAGTCGCGATAATGTCGTTGTGCGCCGCCACGGCCGCGCCCGACCTAGCCCCCTCAAGCCCGAGCCCGATGACCGGTTCGGCAAGGCGGACGCGCCTGGCCCGGAGCACGCAGCACACCGCCCTGACGACATGCACGAACGGATTGCGATTTGCCTCAAGGCGATCGAGCAGCGGCGCCAACGCATCGAGCACCGCACGCGCCTCGGCGGGACCGGTGGGACGACAGGCGAGGTCCCGAACGCGGGACCGACCTCGTCTCAGGGCCCCAGGCGAAACATCTCGTCGTGCAGCTCGCGGAGCCCCGCGAGCGTGAGCTCAGAAACTCGGGCCGATGAAGACGTCAAACTGGCAGCCGCTTCGCCCGAGCGCGTCTCCATCTCCGTCCGCGCACGCTCGATCCGGTCGAGGTGCCCAGCGCGGCAGACGATGGCTGCCGCGATCCTTCACCCTGGATCGACTTCAGTGTGCGCGGCCGGCCAGCTGCATTGCCCGCGGGAACAGGATGTTGTTCTCGAGAGTGGACGTGCAGGTGCATATCGGTCTCGAGCGTCGCGAGCGCGTGGTACAGGCCGCGGAACGTGCGGGCAGGCCCACTCTGGCGGGGCATACCCGTCAGTCAGCCGGCGCAGGGTCGCCAGTGCGCTGCCTGCTTCGTCGTGGTCGGCCTCCATGATCGAGATCGGCCCGGCAATCCACGCCGCCGCATCGGTCACCGGCAGCGGCGTCCCCGCCTCGATGCCGACAATGAATGGAAATAGGACGCGGTCCTTCTTTTCCATATGGTCGATCAACCCGTCGTGCAGGGTCGAGAAGCTCTGCTGGAGCGGCAGCAGTGTCTGCGGCAGGTGATCGCCATGCCGCGACACCACCTTGTCGACCATCGCTCCGATGCGCGGCAGTTCGACCCGCAACTGCTCGTGATAGCGCGTCTGAATGTGCGCGATGATTCGGGCCAGGGTGGCGTCGTTCCAGGTCGGCTCATCTGTCGTCGGCGTCGCCACCTGCTGTAGTTCGGTGATCAACGCCTCCAGGTCGAGCTGGTGTGTCGAGCAGGCCTGCGACAGCGGGATGCGGCCGCCGCAGCAGAAATCGATCTGGTGCTGCTGGAACACGCGGATGGTCTCGGGCGCCTGCGTGGCCCGCACCCGTACCGGATGAGACAGATCGGGAGTCTCTGGGCCTCAAGACAGACGCAGCGGCACGTGTCGCCATCCACCGACGGGGTACGTCTCGCGCAGTGCCTCGGCGTCGGCTGCCAGCTCGATGCGGGACGTGCCAGCGAGGAGCGTCTGCACGGCCACGACCAGTTCCATGGTCGCCAGCGGACGCCCCGGGCATACGTGGATGCCGGTGCCGTAGACCAGGTTGTGCGCGGAGTTCTCCCTGGGTCGATACGCATCCGGGTTGCCGAACACCGTCTCGTCACGGTTCGCTGACGTCCAGTTCAAGTACACGCGCGTCCCCGGCGCGAGCACGAACTCGCCGACCCGAGCGGCAACGGTCGTTACGCGTCGGTTCACCAGGAACGGGTCGTCGATCCGAAGCATCTCGTCGATCGCCTCGGCACAATCCCCGATGCCTCGCCGAAGTGCACTCTGCACGGTCGCGTGCGTCGCGAGAAAATGCAGGACGACGCCCAGCGCCGCGGCCATGGAGCCCAGGTCGCCGGCCGTCCAGTTGCGCAGGATCGACACGATGTCGGCGTCGTCCAGCGGCGCGCCGTCAATCGTCATCCGCAGCAGTTCGGTGGTCGGGTCGTCTGGCGCGGCACAGCCCAGTTGGCGGCGATGCTGCACCTGGGTCAGCACGATCGCATCGAAGGCCGCGGCCGCCGCGGCCGTCCGGGATCGTTCAGCGGAGCGCGTCGCGCGGTGGTTGTCAGCCATCCAGCCCAGGAGCTGCCCCTCGACATCGTCCCACCCCAGCCATTCGGCCTGGGCCCGTACCGCGAACGGATAGCCGATGTCGGTGACGGCGTCCACGCCGACGCCGCGCGGGAGTCCGTCCACCACCGCACGGGCGATCGTCCGGATGCGTGGTTCGAGCGATCGGATGCGGCCGGGCTCGAAGAACCTATCGATGACGGCACGAAACCGCGCGTGTTCGGGTGGGTCGAGCGAGTTCGGCACCGCGCGGTACGCCGATGTCGCCGATGAGTACGTCGCCGGATCGTTGGCCGCAGCGACCACGTCTTCATGCCTGAACAACGTGACGCCTCGGGGGGATCGGGCGACAGGACACGCCGACCGCATGCGGTCGTAGGTGTCGCGCTGATCCACGAGTTGAGGCTCTGCCAGCGGCTCCCATTGTGGAATCGGTGCGCTCATGCTGAATCCGTCACCCCAGCCGCATCAGGTAGCGCAGCAGGCCGGCATTCAGACCGAAGCAGCCGAGGCTCACGAGCGCGGCGGGGAGCACCGTGGACGTTTCGCCGCCAAGAAAGGCGTTCATGGTCGCGGTGAGCAGCCACAGTTGCACCACCACGATCAGCACTACCACCAGCAGGATGCCGTTGACGATCGTCAGACGCTGAGCGCGGGCGACGCGCGGTGCCGGCGTCACGTGGCGGCCTCGTCCACGCCCGTCGCGTACACGCCATCGGCACGTACCTCGACGTGCACCCGCGGCAGGGCGCGCTGCGGCGGACCGGCAAGCACCTGCCCGCTGGCGAGGTCGAACCAGCCGTTGTGGCAGGGGCAGTGCAGTCGCCCGCTGGGCACGTCGGGGACGACCGGGCACAGCAAGTGCGTGCACTGCTGATCGTAGGCGACGAACGACTTGGACCCGATGCGCACCAGCAGGCGCGGTGAACTACTTTCGGGGTAGAAGAAGGTGCGCGCGCCCCCCACCGGAAGGTCATCGACCGCGGCGATCCGCACGGCCGTGTCCGGCTGCGCCGTGCGCCACAGACTCTTAAGTACGATCCACCACTGGCCGACGACGAACGCGGCGCTCGTCAGGACGACGAACTTCGTGAGTTCGCGGCGCGAGACGTAATCATCCTGTGCCGCGTCAATCGGGAAGTCCTGCCGCCAGCGGGGTTGATCGGCCATCGCGCGACCGTCAGGCGGCGTCACCGTCCGGTCGGCTGCGCCCGACTCGTGGTTCGTGCGGGCGATCACTGGTCCGCTCCGTCGTCCGTCCCGGCGATGTCCGCAAACACATCGTCGAGGATGTCGTGGCTGATGGTCGGCGCATGCATGGCGGCGGTGACGTCGACGATCTGCGCCGACCCCTCCGGCCGTCCGTGCTCGCGAGGGACCATCATGTTGACCTTGGTACGAATCACCTGCCGGCCGAACTGGAAGGCATTGATCGGCGCGGCCTGTGGACGGAGGCGTGACATCTGTTCACGCGTGCCGAAGGCCAGCGCCTGGCTTGGGCACACCGACGCGCAGTACGGCTTGAGCCCCACCGACGTGCGGTCGTAGCACATGTCGCATTTCATCATCAGCGACGTGCCGGTCGCCATTTTCGGGACGCCGAACGGACAGGCCAGCACGCAGTTGTTGCAGGCGATGCAGCGCGGCTTGCGCGCCGTCTGTACCACGCCGTCCTCGGTGCGCTTGATGGCGTCGGCCGGACAGACCTCGGCGCAGGTCGGCGAGTCGCAGTGCATGCACACCACCGGGGCAGTCTGGGTGGAGTGAGCGCGGTCCACGTAGTCGAGCTGAATCATCGACTGTCCCTTGTGCGTGTCGCACTCGGTACAGGCCTGGATGCAGGCCTGGCAGCCGATGCAGCGGGCCGGATCGATGAAGAACTCGTAAGCGTCGGGCACGGGCATCTGGCACCACCTCGGGTCACTGTTGTGGTTCGAGCGCGTCGGCGTACGACGGCGGCCCGTGGGCACGGCGTACGCGGACGGCGCACACCTTGTACTCCGGGATCTTCGAGATCGGGTCCTGTGCCGCAATCGTCAACTGGTTGACGCTCTTGCGCCCACCCCAGTGGTATGGCACGAACACCGTATCAGGACGGATAGTCGCGACCACGGCCGCGCGCAGCGTGCACGTCCCACGGCGACTCTCGACCGTCGTCCAGTCGGCATCCTCGATGCCGAGGCGCTGCGCGAGGCGCGGGTGCAGTTCGACCCGCGGCTCGGGGTAGTTGTCAACCAGCGGCCCTATCCGGCGCGTCTGATTGCCCGACAGGAACTGGCTCACCACCCGGCCCGTCGTCAGGATGATCGGGTACTCGGCATCGACATCCTCGACAGGACCTACATAGGGCGTGACGTTGAAGCGCGCCTTGCCGTCCGGGAAGTAGAACGGCCCGGCCCCCTGCGCGATTGGATTCCACGCGTCCGGTTCGAACAGCCGCACCGTGCCCTGCGGACCTGGGAGCGGCACACCGGGCGGCGTCTCAGCGGGGCACGGCCAGAACACACCGTAGTGCTCGACGACGTTCTCGTAGGTGACGCCGGAGTAGTCGGCGACCCCGCCCTTCGAGGCGATCCGCAGTTCCTCGAAAATCTCGCGCGGGCTGGCGAAGGTCATGCCCTGCGGTCGGCCCAGTGCGCCGGCGATGTCCTGAATGATGCGCCAATCCTGCCGTGCCTCGCCCGGGCACTCCACCGCCTTGTTGATCCGAACGATGCGGCCCTCCACCTGCGTGACGGTCCCATCGTCCTCTTCCTGGAGCGACCCGGGCAGGACGACGTCGGCATAGCGCGCGGTCTCGCTCATGAAGAAGTCGATGGCCACGAAGAACTCGAGCCGTTCGAGTGCCTCGCGCACGAAGTTGTTGTCGGGCAGCGACACCACCGGGTTGAAGCACAGGCTGAGGAGACCCTTGATCTCGCCGCTGTGCGCCTTGCGCATGATCTCGTAGGCGTCCACGCCGGGCTGCGGCAGGTCGTCTGGGGCCATCCCCCAGACGCCGGCGATGTAGGCCCGGTGCTCGTCGTTGCCGAGGTCGCGCCCGCCGGGCAGTTGGTCGCATTTCTGACCGTGCTCACGCCCGCCCTGGCCGTTGGCCTGCCCGGTGATGGTGGCGTAGCCGCAGGAGGGGCGGCCGATGCGGCCCGACGCGAGCACGATGTTGATGGCGCTCAGCACGTTCTTGACGCCGTTGCTGTGGTGCTCGATGCCGCGTGCGTGCAGCAGGAAGCTGGTGCGCGCCGTTCCCCACCACTCCGCGGCCTGGCGGATGCGTCCCTCGGCGATTCCGGTGACCTCGGCCGTGCGCGCTGGCGTCCACGGCGCCACCTCCGCTTCGACGTCGCCAAAGCCCACGGTCCGAGTGGCAATGAAGTCCTCGTCCACCCAGCCGTTGGCGATCATCAGGTGGAGGATGCCGTTGAAGAGGGCGGTGTCGCGGCCGGGCTTCACGGGCAGGAACAGGTCGCAGGTGCGGGCCAGCGGCGTGATTCGCGGATCGATCACGATCACCTTGGCACCCTGCTCGCGGGCCTGCCAGATGTAGTTGGTGGTGATCGGCGCGCACTCGGCGACGTTGGCGCCGGCCACCACCACCACCTCGGCATCGAGGATGTCGCTCCAGGGATTGGCCGCGCGGTCGATCCCGAAGGCTTTCTTGTTGCCGGCGGCGGCGCTCACCATGCACAGCCGGCCGTTGTAGTCGATGTTCGACGTTCGCAGGCACATGTGGGCGAACTTGCCCATCAGGTAGGTCTTCTCGGTCGTCAGGCTGGCACCCGAGAGCAACGCGAAGGCGTGCGGCCCGTGGCTGCGCTGGATCCTGTCGATCTCGCTGGCGACGCGCGCGATCGCCTCGTCGTAGCCCAGCGGTCGGAAGCCGCCGCCGGCGGCGCGGTCGCGGGTAAAGGCCGTCAGCAGGCGATCGGGATGCGACTGCTGGAGGTAGCGCTTGACGCCCTTCGGGCACAGCATGCCCTGGTTGAAGGGGAACTCGTACCACGGCTCGACGCCCACCACGCGGTTGGCGGTGACCTTCAGCTGCATGCCGCACTGCTGACCGCAGAAGCAGCAGTGCGTCTTCACCAGGCGATCCGGTGGGCCGGTATCCTCCGTACCGGTGCGGGTGTGGGCGAGCGACGGCCCGAACCGGTCGATGAGCTCGAACTCGAGGGGTGGCGTGCGCAGGGGGGCGGGGTCGGTCATGGATAGAAATTCTCGGCGTCCTCTTGCCCCAGCGGGCCCTGGCCGAGGCCGCCGTTGACGTGGACGGGCATCGGGCGCATAGGGCGTGCGTCGGCCAGCGGCCCACCGCCCCGGTGGCCTCGCCAGGCAGAGGCCTGCGCGGCCACGAACGAAGCCCGCCGACAGCGCGGGCAGATCCACTGGTAGTGTTCAACCGCGCTGCCTGGTATCTCGTACGTGAAGCCGAGCTGCCGCTGAACCTCGATCAGATCCTCGACGTGCATCCGTGAGCTGAACGCATGGCCGCAGCGACGGCAGTACGCCGGTTCACCCTCACGGCCGGCGTCTTTGTAGAAGGTGACACCGAGCTGGGCGGGGCGCTGGAACACGTGGAAGAACTTGCCGAAGGGCAGCCACAGGAACGTGCCGATCACCGTGACGGCGTGCAGGATGGCGATGAAGGTGTAGCCATAGCCCTTCATCCAGGTGTAGCTCGCCGTGAGCATCAGGCCGGTCAGGCTGACGGCAAACAGCAGGATGAGCGGCAGGAAATCCTCAACCAGCCGCTGCACGGCCATCGGCCCCTGCTCGCGCATGCGGCGGCGCATCGCGAGCATCACGCCGGCGATCACCAGGAACGACGACCACACGAGTCCGTGGAAGAGCAGGAACGCGACCAGCGAGTCGTGCGGGAAGGTGAAGGCGGCGACGCCGAAGACCATGGCCTCGTAGAGGTCGAGGTCGCCGGGCACGGGACGGAAGTAGAGCCAGCCGAACACCAGCGGAAACGTGATGGCGACGGCCAGCAGGCAGCCCCACATGATGAGCATGTGGGTCAGGCCGCGAGCGGTCCCACGCGCGAAGATGAAGCGGTTGGCCAGCAGGTCGAGGCCCACCCGTTGCACACCGAGCGCGACGTTGCGACGTTGGCGGCCACGCCGGAAAAAGGTCTGCCACCCGCGCCGCCAGTACAGGCCGGTTGGGGGCCGCTGCAGCCACATGGCGTAGCGATAGGTCAGGCCGAAGGTGGCAAACAGCACCGCGAACGTGTAAGCGACCAGCGCCGCATCGAAGTGTGCCAGGGTGCGCGACCCGGCAACGATCAGCAGCCCCAGCGCACAGGTCACCGCCATGCTCCAGGCGATGGCTCTGGTCACTGCCGACGTCATGTGGAGTCTCCCCGTTCCCGGCAGTCGGCACGCCACGCGTGATCTCCGCTGCTCTGTGCGCATCGTACGGGCTGGCCTTGCGCGCGTCAACCGAGGCACGGATCGGGTAACGTAGCGCCGTGCATGCGACGTCTGACATGAAGGGCGCGCAGTGGCAGTTGCTGCTCGCCACGGTGTCGTTCGGCCTTTGCTTCGCCGCGTGGGGCCTGATCAGCGCGTTCGCGCCAGCCTTTCGCGAGGAGTTCGGCCTGGGCGGGCAGGCGACAGCGCTGCTGATCGCCGTACCCGTCTTGCTCGGCTCACTGGCCCGCCTGCCGATGGGCATGCTCACCGATCGGTTCGGCGGACGGCTGGTCTTCACGTTCCTGTTCGCCGCGGTCGCGATCTCCGCGGCGATCGTCCCGCTGGCCGACAGTTTTGGCACGCTGCTGCTGTTTGCGTTTCTGCTTGGGCTTGCCGGTTCGTCGTTTGCCGTTGGTGTCGGCTTTGTCTCGCCGTGGTTTCCCCCGGCACGGCAAGGCACCGCGCTCGGCATTTACGGCCTCGGAACGATGGGGCAATCGGCCGCCGTGTTCCTCGGCCCGGTGATCGCGGCGGCAGTCGGTCGGGACGCCGTGTTCCTCGGCCTCGCGGTGATCATCGCGGCGTGGGCGGCGGTGTTCGCGGCGACCGCGCGCAACGCGCTGAGTACCAGACGACCCGCGACGATTGCCGCCATGGTGACGGTGCTCACCCGCGAGCCGCTGGCCTGGGTACTCGCGGCGTTCTACTTCCTGACCTTCGGCGGCTTCGTCGCCTTCTCGGTCTACTTGCCCACGCTGCTCCGGGACGACTTCGGCCTGACGCTTGCCGATGCTGGGTTCCGGGCCGCCGGCTTCGTGGTGCTCGCCACGCTGATGCGTCCGGTTGGTGGCGTCCTGGCCGATCGGCACGGCGGCGCCACGGTGCTCTGGTGGGTCTTTCTGGCGATCATGCCGTTCAGCCTGTTGTTGACGTGGGAGTCGATGGTGCCCTTCACGATCGGCGCCCTCGCCACCGCGGCGCTGCTCGGTCTCGGCAACGGCGCTGTCTTCAAACTCGTCCCGGAGCACTTTCCAGGCAGCACCGCGACGGTCACCGGCCTGGTCGGTGCGGTGGGCGGCCTGGGCGGATTCTTCCCGCCACTGGTGCTGGGGTACTTCCGCGATCGGACCGGCGAGGTGTGGCCGGGTTTCGTCCTGCTGGTGCTGACCGTCGGCGCGCTCTGGGTGCTGAATTCCCGCGTTCTGCTGCGCCCGCGGAGGGCCTGAACACTCGTCCCAGCACGACCGCTCAGAGGTGTTCGGCGTCGGCGGGCGCCCGCGTAATGCGCCGAGGGCAACGCTGCCCGCTACCACCCGGGAATGATCGCGCTCACTCGCCTCGAGCCGCTCGGGTGGATTGCAGGCTCGATCATCGGAACGCTGTACATCGTCGCGCCCTCGCATTCGGCATGAGATCGTTGGCGGGCTGCGCAGACGTCGTCGCGGCCGTCGCCTTCGGGGGGCAGCGGGGATAGCCGCCGGGTTCTGGTTGGCGTGCTGCTGATGCTCATCATCACCGGCACCAGCTTGAACGTGCAGTCGTTCATTGGCGCAATCATGGCCATCGGCATTGCCGTGGCCAAGGCCACTTGTCGTCCTCTACCTGACGACGATGGCGGCAGGGCAACAGGTAGTCGAGAGACTCCACTGGTACGGTCATCAGTGGCCGGACGCTGGTGTTGCGTGGCGACCTGCGGCCGTACCAGCAGGCCGACCTGTATGCGAGGGTGGTCGGCTTCGTCGAGCGCGTGGTCATCGATCGCGGTAGCTTGGTGAGGGCGGCCAGGAGTTGCTGGCCTTGTCAACGCCTGAACCCGCCGCGCGTGCGGCGGAGTCCGCAGAAAAGGACTGCGGTCGCCAGCGCGCCAAACAGAGGGATGCTGACGTCCGCCGGAAGCTGCGCACCTCGGCGTTCATGAAGGGCCGGTGTCGTCGGAAGCGGTGTCGTCTTGCGGCCAGGCGATGGTGAGCACCAAAGCGCTGTCGGTCGTCGCTTCGATTTCGTGTCGTATCGATTGATCGAGAGCGAGCACCAGCCCGACAGGCATGTCAAACGCGCGGCCGCCGGCATGTGTACGGATGCGCCCGGCCACCGTCTGGAAGGTGATCCGGCCGGCGGTCTGGTGTTCGGGAATGCGCCCGCCCGCACCGATCGCGATCAGGACGACCCTGAGGCTTGGATACTTCACAAGTGTCTTCGCCGTCTGGATTGCACCTGTCTCGGTCCGTTCTCGCTCGAGCTGCGCGAATTCAGCCGGGAGATCGAGTTTGAGGAAGTCGCCATCGAGCGGTGTCGGATGTGGTCTGATGTGTGGTTCCCTCTCGTACCTTTGCACCGAGGCCGTTGGGCCGCTCCGATTCAGGTCGACTCGAGTTGGGGGGCGCGGGCCGCTGAGGGCCGTAGGCCATTTAGGCCGGCCATTGCGCCAACGCAAGGACTGAGGTCTTCGAATCGTTCAGGCTGGCCCATATGTCAGGGCGCGATACGGCTGCCTTGACCCAAGGGAGAGCGATGACGATGGCACCCGGAACGATTCCGCCCGCCGAGGCACTTGAACTGGCCGCACTGATTACTCCGACCGAGCACGGCATCTCGAGCCGGGTGCTGGCAAAGAACGGCGGCGGCACCGTCACGCTGTTTGCGTTTGACGCTGGAGAAGCACTGAGCGAGCACACCGCCCCTTTCGATGCACTGGTGCTCGTGATCCATGGCGCGCTGACGTTGACGATCGGTGCGAAGACGGTCGAAGCACGGCCAGGAGCCGTCGTCCGCATGCCAGCCGGCGTCTCGCACGCCGTCAACGCGTTCGAGCCTGCGCGTATGCTCCTGATCATGCTGCGCGAACGTCCAGCATGAGTCGTCAGTCACGAACACCGTCGTCCCCGCTTCCCCTTGCGTATTTCGGATGGGCGCACGTGGGGCTGGCTCTGGCGTTCGCCGTCTTGGTCGTCAATCCCGCATTGCCTGGCGGCTATTTTCTGCATCCCCGCATGGTGGCGATCGTTCATCTCGTGACGATTGCCTGGCTCACAGGATCGATTCTTGGCGCGTTCTATATTGTCGCGCCGCTGGCCCTCGGTCTGCCATTGCCAGTGGGCCGTGTCGATTGGCTGGCGTGCGCCGCGTACACGGTCGGGACGACTGGCATGGTTGCACACGCCTGGACCGGTCGGTACGACGCGATGGCGTGGTCGGCGACGCTTGTCTTGTCGCCGGTGCTGTGGGTGGCAGGCCGGACCGCACTCGGCCTTCGAGGCGCCACCGCGCCTTGGCCCGTGCTGTTGCATGTGGTGCTCGCGTTCGTGAACATGGTGGCGGCAGCACTACTCGGGATTGCGCTTGGGCTCGATCGCGCCCACGGCCTGTTCGGCTTCTCGCCGCGCGCGGCCGCCTTCGCGCACGCCCATCTGGCGGCAGTTGGGTGGCCGATGATGATGGTCGTCGGGCTTGCGTACCGGCTTGTGCCGATGTTCCTGCCGGCGAAGATGCCGACGGGACCGGGGCTCGCCGTCAGTGCCGTTCTTCTCGAACTTGGCCTCGTCGTTGTGGTTGCGACGCTGTTGACGGGCAGCGCGTGGCTGCCGATTGGTGCCGCGCTCATCGGAGGCGGTCTGGCCAGCTTCGTCAAGCGCATGCGCGCAGCAGTGAAGCACAGGTTACCGCGGCCGCCTGCTCTGCCGAAGCGCGACTGGTCCACGTGGCAGACGCACGTCGCGATGGCCTGGTTGTTCGTGGCGGCCGGTCTGGGGATCGTCTTGACGTTGCCGTCGCCGGGTGCGCGGAGTGGCCTGGCCTGGTTCTACGGTGTCGCGGGTTTGGTCGGCTTCCTGTCGCAGGTCGTTGTCGGCATCCAAGGGCGACTCGTCCCGATGTACGCCTACTACCGCGCGATGTCGGCTTCAGGAGGGAAGCCACCGATACGCGCGGCGAACCAACTGCCAACTGCCGCCCTTGCACGGCCGATCTTCCTGCTCTGGACGATCGGTGTGCCGTGGCTTGGATGGGGCCTGGCCACGGGGCAAAGGACATCGATCCGTCTCGCATCCCTCATGTTGCTGGCGGGCGTTCTGCTCAGTGGAGCCTACGTTGCGTATCTGAAGCGTACGGCCGGCCAACCCGCACCCCGCATCCTTCTGCCAGAGGTCAGGTGACGACTGCCAACACGCCATGGAGACTCGGTGTACACGGCGAAGGCTCGTGCGAGCACGTCGAGTCCGAAGTGCTCGCGGCGCTGCACGCTGGAGGCCTGGCCACGGCCCTCGTCGGGCTGGACGGGCGTGTGGTGGAGGTCTGGCGTGGCAACAGCTCGAAAACGGTGAGGACAGGTCTGACGCTGGCCTTGCTGACGTCCGTGCAGTTGGCGCTACTCATCATCGCCGGCATCTTGACGTTCGGGCGGCGCGGTGGCCGGTAGCGGCGCTAGTCGGCCAGTGTCTGGTCGCCACGATGACGGGCGCCGCGGCGCTGCGGGGACTGATGGCAACGGCGTCGGCTGCAGACCGGGAGGTCGCCTAGATGGACCCCCTCCCATCCGGCAAGGAACTGCTCATTCTCGATTTGCTGGAGCAGGGCCGCGAGATGTACGGCCTCGAGCTCGTCGAGGCGTCGCACAACGCGGTGAAGCGCGGCACGGTGTACGTCACGCTGGGACGGATGGAGGAGAAGGGACTCGTGACGTCGCGCCAGGAGACACAGCCAGAAGGTGCCATCGGGCTACCGCGAAGGCTGTATGCACCGACGGCGCTGGGGCTGCGCATTGGCGGCGGTGGAGGCTGCCCGCTTCGTCCTGAACGGAGGCCTGGCGTGATGCGTCGTTCCGTGTTCAGCCGCGCTTGCGACACGGCCGCGCGTGTGTGTGCCTTGGACCGCACGTTGGTGCATGCGTTCGAGCAGATCGAGGCGGACGCGGAGATCGAACGTGCGCGCGGGACGCGATGGGCATTGTGCCACGCATGGGTAGCGCTCGCCCGCACGCTGTGCGTCGGCGTGCCGGCCGCGATCGTCGTGCGTGCTCGCTCTCAGCAACACGGAGCGGTCGGTCGTCTTGCGTATCTTCGCGGGGCAGGTTGCGTGCGTGACGGTGGCGCATGGCATGGCGTGGTTCCTGGTTCACGTACGGGTTCGACCTTCTCGCACCGTGGGTCTACCTCATCTCCAATGCTGCTGGCGTGCAGGTAGTGGAGCGGGTCGCCGTGCAACACCGGGCTGGGGCAGTGGCCGCCCTCCTCGGCATGACGACGGCGTGGTGGGCGGCGGCCTTGCTGATGGAGGTCACCGTCGCCGTAGACACGTGGCCAGGCAGCGCCACGCTGCTGATGCGTGGACTCGTGCTGCCGCTGTCGGCCGCACAGGTCGTCTGGCTGAGCGCACTCGCCACCATGGCTGGCCGTCGCCCGCCCCTGTCGCTGCCGAAGGCCATTCCGGTGGGTGCCGCATACGCACTGGCGATCTACCTGGTTGCGCCTGCTGTTCCTGCAGCCCTGACGACAGCCGCGGCCATGATGCTGGTCCCCTTCACGTTCGCCGTGACCATCGGCGTCTCGGCCGGGATTGTGCGGAGCCGCAGCCACGCGTCAGCCGAGCCGGCGCAGCCTCTCAGGTCGGCGTCGAGGTCGTCTTCCTCGTCTCAGATTGGCGTAGTGGGTCGGACACCTTTCTCTCCCTTGGTCAACACGGGGGGCCGAGGATGGAGACGATAGGCCCATGCGCGGTTGGCCCCCCCTCGCGAGCCGCTGACCACCGGCCCAGCCGTCTCATCAAGCCTTTCAGCCGCGCTGCCAGGGCGCCAACCCCTTGGAGGGCCTCAACTTCGCGGCCACGCCCGGGCAGAACCGCGGCGGCGTTCTATGCCGACGCCTGAGCGCCCGAGGCAGGGAACAGGGCAGAAGAGAGGCGTGAGCGACCCCGCCTCGTGCCCGCGAAAGCGGGTCCTCTCGTGTCCACGGGGTCGCTCACGCCTCGCGTGTCTGTGTCTGTTGCTGAGAGGGCGCAGCTGCAGGTCGCGTCAAATGTCGTGGTCGCGAATGGTGACCGGCAGGCGCGCGGATCGTGCGGAAAGAACCGGCCCAGTGCGTGGCCTTGGTCTTCCTGTCGGCCGTAGAGAGCGCCGACGCTCCGACCTTGGATTGTGCGGGAGCGAAGGCGTGCGTCAAGGCTTCCCTCCGTCCCGTCGGCGCTGCGCGGCCTTGACCCGCGCCGTGCGCTCCCTATGTTCTTGGCAACTGTCGGAGCGTCGGCGAGTCGGGTCTGACCGGCGAGGAGCGGCGCGGTTCAGCCGGCGACTGCCATTGGCCGGACGGACAGCATTTCGTCCGCGCGGAGAGGCTCGACCGCGTCCGCAGGAACCGTCACGACGCCAATCGATTCGCCGAGCGCGTTGAAGAGTTCCAGCACGCACCCTCGAGGTCCTGACGAGGGATGCTCCACGAAATCAACCAACGTCGCCACATCGCCGGCTCGAAGCGCGTGCTCGGGAAAGGACGCGCGGAGGGCCACGCGGTCATAAAGTTGTAGAGACATTTCAGCTCTTCCCCTTCGCGGGCTTCAGCGTCACGAACCTGAACGCTCCGTCGACCGCCTGCTTCAGCCAGATGCAGACCACTGACAGGCTCCCGGCTGGCCCTTCGATCACGCCTTCGACGCGATAGAAGGTTCCGTAATCATTCGTGCGATCTTCGACTGCATCAGCTGTATCGGCCAGAAGCCTGACAGCGGCGCGAAGATCGGCCCAATTCTCCAGTTCGAAGCCGGCCTGCCGCAAGTAACCGCTCTTGTCGTCCCACGGCCTCGGCACGAGCAGGTAGTTCGTGAACTTCGTCTCGTCGATGACCGAGTCCGGCGGAATCCGCATCACACAGACCGCTGCGACATCAGGATACCGCGGTACGGAGATCCCTGGTTTCACCGGTCCGCCAGGCATCCTCATTCTCCTGCATCCACTGCATCAGCGCCTCGGCCTCATTCGGTCCCCGGCCTGGGCTCGTCAGCAGGTCTGCCGCGATTTGGCTCATGGCCGCAACCGTGACCCCCTTCTTCACCGACGTCCGCTCGAACACGATGTCGTCGAACGGCGTGAAGAGTGCCACGTTCGCGCCAGCTTCTGCAGGACGCAGATCGAGGGCTTGTTCGACGTCGCGCGGCCGATCCACGTAGACCGTGAGCAGACGCGGCGGGGCGACCGGCGCGACTTCAGCGGCGGCCCACGATCCGGTCACGGCATACCTCACCTTCAGTTGCTTGAGACGCTCGGTCACCGCCGGGATGCCCCGAGCAGCGAGGTACATCGTGGCGCCCTGACGCCGGAACGGCGAGTACTCCTGCGCCCACCGGGTCAGCAGGCCCCGCCAGTCGACTGCGGTGATGGGGCCTCGAGGGGTTCGCGTGACGAGTGCTTCACGGTCCAGGAGCTCGACGACGCGCGAGGCATAGCCAGGATCGACGCCGGCCCGCTTCGCGAGTTCGCGCAGGCCGACCGGAGCCCGGTAGTCGCAGAGAGCTCGAACGAGGCGGCCGGCCTTGGCTCCCTTGAGGGACTTGCGTTCCCGCGGACTAGGCTCCGGGTTCTCCCGGGCACCGGTGGTCTCGATGAACAGGCCCGGCTGGGTCATCTCGAGCCGGACATTGCCGGTCAGGTCGGCGTACGCGAATCCGCGACTGCGGAGCCGCTCCTGCGTCCGTGGGCTGAGGTGGGGGGCGGCGATCAGAACGGGCTCGTCCGCAGTCGGCTGAAGGGAGGCCGCCAGGTAATCTACGTCCTTCGGTTCGACGCGGCTCTTCGCGTTGACTCGGATCGTCCCCGCCGCGGCGCCCTTGCGCTGGACTCTTAGGACCGCTTCGACGGTCTCCCCGTCGGCGGTCTTCGAGGGACGCAGAATGGTCCCGGCCCAATTCGCGGGTAGCCGGCCCCGAACGGCGGCGATGACGTCGGCCACGATGGCGTTGCCTGTTTCTGGTTTGTTGCCCACAATGGACAACAGCTTAATTCAGGCAACAGGTGACGGCAATGGCCCATGGCCCAGCAAACCGGCTGACCTCGGCCGGCGACGGTAAGATATCTAAGGTTGAGCTATATGTAGCCGTAATGCCACACGCCTTCCAGCGATTCAGCTCGTCTCATTGCGATGGCGTTTGAACGCAGCTACCAGCGGGGGTGTGGCTGGCAGTGCCCGAGGGGACCGGCGTGCCGCGACCATCGGCGCCGCCCCTGCGCACCGCCCGAGTTGCGTCGGACCTGTTCGACCTCGGCCGTGACGAGCACCACGTCGACGGGCAGACTATCCGTGTGACGGAATACCTGAGCCGCATGTCCTGGCGGAGGAGATCGCCGACGACCTGCGGAGCGCTCTGAAGCAAATCGAGAGCGTGCTGGCTGACTAGCAGCAGCGTGCTGCACTGGACCGTTCGCATTGATGTGGCGGTGAGCCGACATGTTTCCAGACTTCACGAAGGCAAAAGCGAAGGCGAACCGAGACCTGCTTCGATGGGTGCAGCAGCAGGTGCCTGCATTGACGCCATTGATTCAGGGTGTCGCCACGGCTCGCCAGCACGAAGGTCGCTCCAGCAAGCTGATCCGGGTGGATCGTTCCGAGGGAGAGATCGAGTACCGGGCGGAATCGTTTGAGTTCTCGCTTGACCGCGAGGAGATGAAGCGATTCGATCTGGCCGCCATTCAGCGGAAGCTGACCGACCTCGCGACACGGATTGGTCAAGCCCAGACGAGGCGGATGCTGGAGGTCGCCGGCGAGGCTGCTGACTCGGTGGGCAACGTCGTGCACTCCGGCGGCAGCATGACCGCCGAGCATCTCCTTGAAGTCTTCCGCAAGGTAGACATGGACTTCGATCCGGAGACGCTGATGCCGAAACCAGGCTTCATGTGGGTGATGCATCCGGATACGGCAGCCACGGTCGTCCCGAAGGCAAAGGAGTGGGAGAAGGACCCCACTTTCCAGAGAGAGTACGAGCAAATTCTGTCCACCAAACGCGAGGAATGGCGTGTTCGAGAGGCTCGTCGAAAATTGGCTGACTAGCGCAGGTGAGCGAGGCTATGAACTGGCGTTCGCCCAACTGCTAGCCGCGGAAGACCACCGCGTGCTACAGGGCCCGGTTCACCATCCGTTTGAGCATGGGAAGGACATTCTGACCTTTGCTCCGAACGGCGAGTTGCACGCGTATCAACTCAAGGGCCCTGACATGATCCGGCTCGAGGACTTCGAGAAGATCCAGGGTCAGCTCTTCGCGCTCGCTGGTACCGCGATCACACACCCAGCTGTCACGCCAGTTCGCCGTGCCGACCGTGTGTTCCTAGTCACGAATGCCACCTTGACGCCGCCGGTCCGTGATCGGGTCGAGAAGTTCAATGCGGCGAATATTCCGTCTGGCTGGCCGCCCGTGGAACCGATCGAGCGTGAGCAGTTGGTGTCACGATTCGTCACGGCTCACGGGAAGTATCTGCCTCAGGCGCTCCCAGAGATCCGAACGTTGTTGGAGCTGTACTACAGCGAGGCGACATCGCTATTCCCAGTTCGGGTGCTTTCGCGTTACCTGAGCGCAGTCCTGCCATTTCCACCAGAGACCGCATCCATTCCTGAGTGTCGACGTGCCATCGCCAGCGTCACGCTGTTGACGGCCTACGGCGCGGCAAGCTGGACCCGATCCGAGAACTACATGGCGGTCGCGCAGGCTTGGCTGACTGCCTGCGCATGCATTCTGAGGTTCGCGGTCGTTCGGAAGCTGGATTCGAAACTGTGGCTGCCGTCGTACGACCTTGCCTTCGAGGGCGCTCGCACCTCATTGGCAGCGTTGGCGAAAGAGGCCGCGGACGCTAGAGACCTCGTCGTCCCCGATATGGCGGATGGCCTCGTGTACCCGTCTCGTGCGCTGCTCGTATGCGGGTTTCTTGGTGCTTACCTGCTTTCCGAGAGAACGCTCGGTGACCTGGCTTCCGCCACATCCGAGCATGTACGGACAGTGCTGACCAGGGAGGCGCGGCACATCAAGGTGCTGGGTGAAAGCGGCGTCCCAGCCTTCTTCATGACCGCCTCTGCGCTTGGACAGCTAGGCGAAGTCCAGCGGAGCGAGGGCATGATGTTGTCCTTGGTTCGCACTCTTGCCACCGTGAACCAACGGCACTCAAGAGGGGCGCTCGCCGATCCTTATCACGACCTTGAGCAGGTGCTCCTGCATCAGATGGGCGCGGACAGCGACCTCGACGGGGAGGAGTTTGACGGGCGCTCATACATGCTGCACGTTGGAATCGATTGGCTGGCGCGGCGTCTGTGGCGGCAGCATCTCGTGCTCATGTGGTCAGACATCACGCACGTCGAGTTTGTCGAGTTCCAGCCGTCCGAACCAGACCGATACTTGGCGCACGACGACGATCAGGGTCAGATGAAGACATGGTTTGCGGGGCAGCCCCAAAGTTGGTCGGCGCTATTGAAGGAAGCGCGGAAGCTCGACCCCGCGGTTCTACCGGATGCGCTTTGGAAGCACCGAGAGCTGATTCCCTACCTGTCTCTGCTGTTCCCCTACAGGCTAACGCGAGCGATGGCTCACGCTGTCGACACGATCGCCGGGGATCCTGGCTATCAGCCCTGAGCGTCGGCGTCTTCGCCACGTCACCGTAGGTGAGCATCCTGCATACGGGGCGCGCCGACCGATTGACAGACCCCGTTGCCGGGCGTAGCCTGTCTACTACTCCCGTGGCGCTCCCGCGCCACCCCTCCATCGGTCCCAGGCCCTTGGAGGCAATCCTGAGTCCCGTCGCCTCAGCGGCCACGGAATCAGGCACCCCGCAAGTTCCGGTATCGACTTACTTGGCTGTCGCCCAGCTCGTCGTGATTGCTCTCAGGGCATCCGACCAGCCGGCACTGCCGTTAAAGGCGACCAGACGCCGCCATCGCCCACAGCGCTGGCGGTGCAGGCAGCCGAGCGATAGACCGGGACATCGAGAGCGACAACGGCACTTAATGCGGACGGCGCGTCCAGGCCGCCGCTGGTGCCACCAGGACCATCGGCGCGCGCGTGGTCACCACCCGCGCGCCAGTCCTCGACGGCCGCAATGAACGCGCCGTCTCCGGACCGTACCGCGCACCACGCTCCGCGGGCTGCAACGGTCCTCTCGGGCTCGACGGCCGATGCCGTGCCGACAACAGGCGCCGCATTCGCCAGTCGAAACGCCGCACCGCCCATCAAGGCGGACATCGGCCAGAAGGCCGTGCGGCACGCCCCGAGTGGTTCCCAACGTTCAACCGTTGCAGCTCTTCGCCGGGGGCATCATGCGAGGACGGAATCGATCTCGTTCTTGGGGGCCGGTGCGTGAACGCAAGACGTTCGTGCGTAGCCGCCGCGTATCATCGGAGTCCGGCGCGCACGTCGACGAATCCCTTCGCGCGCTGGCGCGCTTGCTCGCCAGGCAGGCCGCGCGTGAGGTGTTCCAGCGCGCCACGAGCCGCGACGCCGATCAGTCGACCGAAGAGGGCCGCGAATGAAGGTCGCCATTTACGCCCGGTACTCGTCAGAGAACCAGCGCGAAGCCTCCATCGAGGACCAGTTCCGCATCTGCCGCGAGTTCGCGCGCAAGCAAGGCTGGATCATCGCGGGGGAGTACTCGGACCACGCCATTTCCGGCGCCACGCTGATGCGGCCGGGCTTCCAGGCCATGATGGCCGAGGCCCTGCGCGGCAAAGTGGACGTTGTACTGGCCGAGGCGCTCGATCGCTTCAGCCGCGACCAGGAAGACACCGCCGGCCTCTTCAAGCGCCTGACCTTCGCCGGCGTCGGCATCGTCACGCTCGCCGAGGGCGACATCACGTTCCTCCACATCGGCCTGAAGGGGACGATGAACGCGATGTTCCTGAAGGAGCTGGCGGACAAGACGCGGCGGGGACTGCGCGGTCGCGTCGAGCTCGGCAAGGCCGGCGGCGGCCTCTGCTTCGGCTACCGCATCGTCCGTACGTTCAAGGACGGTGTCGTCTCGACCGGCGAGCGCGAGGTCGTGCCCGAAGAAGCCGACATCATCCGCCGCATCTTCAAGGACTACATCGCCGGCATCTCGCCGAAGCAGATCGCGAAAGACCTGAATCGGGAAGGCCTGCGCGGCCCGCGTGGCGCGCTATGGGGGCCAAGCACGATCTACGGGAACCCGAAGCGAGGCACCGGCATCCTGCACAACGAGCTGTACATCGGCCGTCTGGTCTGGAACAAGCTGCGCTACCTGAAGGATCCCGACAGCGGCAAGCGCGTGTCGCGACCCAATCCGGAATCCGAGTGGGTGATCAGCCAGGTGCCCGCGCTGCGCATCGTGGACGACGAGCAGTGGCAGGCGGTGCAAGCGCGCTACGCGGCGGTGCAGAAGAAGTGGAGGAGCGCCGAATCGGGCAAGCGCTTCCGGCAGTTCGTCCGGCCCAAGTATCTGTTCACCGGGATGACGAAGTGCGGCGTCTGCGGCGCTGGTTTCGTCGTTTACTACCGCGATCGCCTTGGCTGCTTCGGCACGCGCGAGCGCGGCACGTGCACGAACACGCTGACGATCCCGCGTCAGGAGGTCGAGGCGCGTGTGCTGGCGGCGCTGCAGGAGAAGCTGCTGCGCCAGGACTTCTTCGAGGAGTTCTGCCGCGAGTTCGCGAAGGAGATGAACCGGCTGCGGATGGAGCAGCGCGCCAGCCTCAGCGGCGCGAAGCGCGAACTGGAGCGAGTGAAGCGCGAGATCGAGAAGGTCGTCGACGCCATCGTCGAGGGCTATCGGACGCCAGAGCTGAAGGCGCGCAACGACAGTCTCCAGGAGCGGAAGAACACACTCTTGGCCCAGCTCGCAGTGGCCGACGAGCCGCCGCCGCTCCTTCACCCGAGCATGGCCGACCTCTACAGGTCGAAAGTGGAGGAGTTGGCTGCGGCGCTCCAACGCGAGGACACGCGACTGGAAGCGTCCGAAAGCCTGCGCGGGCTCGTTGAATCGATTGTCGTGACCCCGAGGGACGGCCAGCTGGGGATCGAGCTGAAGGGGAATCTGGCTGCGATGCTGACTGCCGCCCAGAACGCAAAAAGGTCGCCGGAAACAGGCGACCTTTGCGTGCCGATGAAAGTGGTTGCGGGGGCGGGATTTGAACCCGCGACCTTTGGGTTATGAGTCAGATTCCGCGACTCCACCCCACGCCACCCCATCCAGCCCAGGCCCGTTTTCATTGGGGTTTTCGAGAATCGCGGCAACTGCCGGCTACTCGAAACCGCGCACGATTGTCACCAATTTGTCACCACGATTCGTGGTGACACATGACGGTCGGGCGCGCCGTGAAAGGGGCACTCCATGCGCTTCGATCCGAGAGACTACGATGACGATTCCCGCGGGCGCGACAGCGACGATGCGCGCAGCCTGGGCCGCGGCCCGGGCAACGACCGACAGAACGCGGATGCGCAAGACGACACCAGCCGCGACTATGCGCGGTGGGCCGACCGCGATCGCGAGGACGGGCGGGACGATGGGCGGCAGGACGTGTTTACGCGCCATGTCGCGCTGCCGCGCGGCCCCGAGCGCGAGCAGGTGCGCTGCGACGACCGCACGTACACGCTGCGAGGGTCGGAGGTGCGCACACTCGCCACCGTCGGGGCCTTTCGGGTGGTCTCGAGTGGCGACCTCCAGGACCATCGCGGTGGCGCCACCGACCCGCGCGCAGGCGACCTGCGGCACCTGCGCGACCAGGGGCTCATCGAGAGCGCGCGCGTGCCCGGGTCGCGCGACCACGCGGTGGGTCTCACGAAGGCCGGGCAGGAGGTGCTCGAGCGCTACCGTGACGAGCGGCCGGAGCATCGGCAGGCGTTTCACGCGGGGCTGGTCCGTCCGCGCGAACGCGAGCACGACCTGCACGTCCACAAGGCGTATCGCGAGGCCGCATCGCGGCTCGAGGACCGTGGCGCCCGCATCGAGCGGGTGGTGCTCGACCACGAGCTGAAGAGCGAGTACCAGCGCTGGCGGCACGGGCGCGACGATGCAAGCGACGACATGGACGGCCACGGCGAGCGGACGCTCGAGGAGGTGCGAGCCTGGGCCGCCGACCACGACCTGCCGTTCTTCGACAACGAGGTCCATTTCCCCGACGTCCGCGTCGAGTACCAGGAACCGGACGGGCGGTGGGGGCGCGAGGATATCGAGGTCGTGACGCCGCACTACCGCGGCGCCCACGCGGCCAGCGTGGCGCGTGCCGGGTTCTCGACCTACCGCACAGGCAGCCTCACCTTGAGCGGTGGTGGCGGGAGTCGTCGGGGTGGGGGAGGGCGGGCTGGCGGACTGGCGGAGGAGGTGCTCCGTTGACTCCCCTGGGCGCGAACGAGGCGCGAGTCAGGGCCATCGCCGCGCGAGGCTTCACGGTGCGCCAGGCGCGGTTCCTGACGTTCGTCTTGCGGCACTCCGGCGTGTGCGTGCCGCGCCAATACGCGAGCTTCGCCGGCACGGTGCAGGGCGCGAAGTGCAACGGGTTCTTCGCGCGCCTCGTGGCGCGTGGCGACGCCCTGCGCATCCCGTGTCTGCACAACCGGGCGCAGCTCTATCGGCTGCACGCCCGTGCCCTCTACGACGCCATCGGCGAGGAGCGCAGTCGGTATCGCCGCGTCGTGTCACCGAGCATCGCGCTGGAGCGGCTGATGCGGCTCGACGCCGTGCTCGCGGCACCGCACCTGACCTGGCTGGATTCGGCCGCGGAAAAGGCCGAGGCGCTCGGCCTGTCGCCGACGGCAGCACTGCCCGACGCCTGCCCAATCGGCCTCGACGAGGACGGGCGCATCGTCGTGCTCTACGTCGCGCACGACCCGTGGCCAGACCGCTTCCGCACGGCGCTGCGAGCCTGTGTGCCGGCCCTGCTCACGGCGCCTCGCTGGACGCTGCGGATTGCCGTGAAGCGCGATTGGCCGGACGTGTACGGCACGTACCTCGATGCGATCCACGAGGAGCTCGAACAGCTCTTCACTGGAGCGGACGCGACGCGGCTTGCTGGCGGCTGGGAGCGCGGAGATATGCGAGTGGACTCGTTCGTCCTCTCGCAGGCGTACGGCCATCTCTCACCCCTGGTCGACCGCGACCGCCAAGGGGTCCGCCGGCCTCCCGAGGGGGTTGAGAGGGGGGAAGCCAGAGGGGAAGACAGCCGCCGCCGTCCTCGACCCCTGGCCTGGGCCCCCTGGCCGTCTCGCGACCGGCGCATGGTCCTGTGAGCCACGAGTGCCAGGCGCCCATCGCAAACGACACTGGCGCAACGACTTGCCGCACGCCACGCCGCGTCGGACACCGGGCGGCGTTCTCTGCCGCCCGCGCCAACCGCCGGGGCAGTCAATGCAGGTATTGGAGACGTGAACGACCCCAATTGCCACCCGCGTTCTCGGTCCGCGCCGCGGCCCAAGGGGTCGTTCACGTCTCCCTCGCCGCAGCCGATCGCCGTAGCCGTCGGACGTGTCCGACGGTCACAGCCCCGTGAGCCGCAGTGGAGCCCTGAACCACATCGCCGCGTCCTGCACAAGCGTGCCCAGCCTGTGCCCGCAGACGACGCTCTGACGTGCAGTGTCCGGGAGCGTCAGGCGCGCCTCAAGGCTGCCCTCACTTCGTTCGGCGCTTCGCGGCCTTGACCCGCGCCCGGACGCTTCCAGGACGATGTGGCACTTGTCGGACCGTCCCACCAGCATCGGCGCACGCCGTTCAACTTGACCGGTGTGCGCCGCGGGTGCCACGCTGGGGCGATTCCGGCGTGGCGAAGGGAACGTGACGTGCCTCAGATCGAAGTCAGCGAGAAGCAGATTCTGGACAGCCTGGAACGTCTGTCGCCGGAGGGAAGGCGCGAGGCCGTCCTGCGACTGATTGCCGGGGCGTCGGCCCTCGAACGAATCGTGGACACCTTCGAGCCGGGCATCGTCGAACTCGCCAAGGAACGCGGGGTCGATTGGGCTCGACTGTCCGACGATGAGCGGGAACGGCTGGTAGACGACATCCTGCACGAGTAGCGCCTCGAGACATGAGGACGGTCTTCGACACGAACATCTTGATCTCCGGGCTCTTCTGGCGAGGAGCTCCGCACCACTGCCTTCTGGCTGCTGACGCTGGCCTTGTCGTGCTGGTTTTCACCGAAGCGACCGTCTCGGAACTCCGCAACAAGCTGACCGGCAAGTTCAAGCGTTCGGTCGCCGAAGTGACTGGCGTCATCGGTCGATTGAGTGCCGGTGCCGAGTACGTGCCCGCGCGGGGCAGGTCTGGGTGGGTGCCGGAGGATCCTGATGACGACAAGTTCATCGACGCCGCGCTTTCGGGCGACGCGGCCATCATCGTCACCGGTGACCGTCATCTGCTCGACTTGAAGATCGCTGACGGAGTCGAGATCGTGAGCGCTCGGCAGTTCCTGGACCGGCTTCCGATCTCGAGCGCCGGCGCTGACCGCAGACCGCGCTGATCAGCACTGTGCCGCCGCTCGGGAACACGCGATATGCGAAGCGAAGCTTGAGGCCTTGGGCACGCCACCAACACGCTGTGCCTCCCGACTCGCTCTCCATCCCGCTGCGCTGGACCCCTCCGGGAGGACGAGCTGTACTGCGGTCATCGTGGAGTCTCTACGAACATCCGCAGGGGCGGACGAATCACAACGGATCGCGCCCCACTGCCCACCACGCGGTCGCCTCGCATCATCGTGAATCGAACTTCGAAGCGGCCGCCGAGCGAATAGGTATGCACGATGCTGTAGTGGCGTCGAATCTTGCTCGTGCGAGGCACATACGGCTCGCAGTCCGCCACGTTCTCGGATGTCGTGCCGTCGCCCCAGTCCCATACGACGGTCGGACAATAGAAGGGCTCGTAGTCGACGGCTCCGCCCCTCAACTCAGCATGGGCCAGAATCCTGGCGGGCACGTACGCAAGGCTCGGCGATGCCTTTACAGAGATAACGGGGCGCACGGCAGACGAGTCGACGGTTGGGGTCACGTCCTGCGCCAGGACGTGAACGGCGGCAAGGGTAAGTGCTCCGATTGCGATAGCTGGCGATTGCATGGTGCAACTCATCCATTGAGAACGCGCTTGCACGAAGTGGGCGCGATCGTAGCACCTCGACGCAAGGAGACACCGAGCCGTTGCGCCGGGGCTGCAACATGCCTTCAATTCGTGTGGTGGGTGCGGGTTGCAAAGACAAGCGGTAACGCGGCTTACTGGCCTCAGACGGACGGTCGTTTGAAGGTGGTCGCAGGTATGACGGGACGTTCGGTTTGGCCCGCCAATACGTTATAGAAGGAGGTCCCGTTCCAATCGATGCTGTCGACCTCTGCACCGCGAGCCTTGGCTCTGTCTGCGAACCGGCGCGGCGTTGCCTTGAGTGCAAGAATGCGCATCGGGGAGTTGCGCATCGGCCGCCGCCCACCCGCGCCCCGGGTGATTGCGTAGGCGACACAAGAGAGAGTCGTCCCAATGGGAAGCATTCGGGCCGCCATCGCCCTTGCCTTCGTCACTGCGTCACTGATGCAGCTCCTTGCGTCGCGCGCACAGGACGGACAATCACCGACCTTTCGGACGTCGACGACCCTGATTGAAGTGTCGGCGATCGTCACGCACAAAGGCATCACGGTCGCTGACCTCTCTCGTGACGATGTCGAAGTGCTCGACAACGGCACGCCGCAGCCACTGGTGGCGTTCGAGTTCGTCAACCTTGAAGCCGTTCGTGGTCCTCAGCAGCGGCGGGACTTCGTGTTGATCCTCGATGACCTTCAGATTGGTGGGAGTCGGACCAAGGCATCCATCGATCTGGCCACCAGTCTCATCAACGCACTCGGTGAACACGACCGCCTGGCGATCTTGAACACGAGCCCGTTCGAGCTCGTCCAGCAGCTCAGTGTGGACCGCAGGTCTGCTCTCTCCTTGGTTCGCCGAATGCGGGGGTTGAAGGGCGCCGGATCAGTAAGCTTCACGCAGAACGAGACCTCGCGAGTTCTGCTCGAAGTCATCAGCAAGGTCAGCCGCGTCTTTGTGGCCCATGGGCAGGCGGCGGAGCGTCGCACCGTCCTCGTGATCAGTGAAGGCGGCTCACTGGGCCCAGTGAGCCCGGAAGGGCGCCCGCCGCCCGAGGAGCAGGCCCTATTGGACGACTATCGCCGGACGATGGGCGATGCATCCTTGGCAAACGTGGCGGTGTACTGCGTCGATCCTCGAGGACTCGAAGCGCCGATGCCAGAGGTCAAGGGCAGCAACGACTTTGACGTCGCAATGGCGTCCTCTGTTCTTGGGAGAACTGCAGGCGATGCGATGGTGCTGAAGCGATTCGGCCTCCTGCGACAGGTCGCGGACGCCACAGGGGGCACTCTGGTCGACGAGCGTAACGAGCTGTCAGCTGGGCTGGCCGGCATGATTCGCGATAGCCGACAGTACTACCGGCTCGCCTATGCCATGCCCGGATCCTCCTTGGAAACGGTCTCCAAGCCAAGGACCATAGAGGTCCGTGTCAAGCGTCCAGACACGGTGGTGCGCCACCGGCGAACGTACAGCGTGTCCTCGCGCTGACAACGTCCTGAGCCCGCCGCGAGTCCGTGCAGGCGGCAAGGGGGACTCTTGCTTGCCACAGTCCGGTGAGAGACGTGATCAGCTCTTCGAGAGCCGCCTGATCCGTCTCGCCATCGCGACTACTTCCGCATCGACATATAGCTTGTCATCAGGTGCCCTTGGCGGGGACCGCGCTCCACAGCCCGCCCGGCGATTGTTGTCATCGTGGGCCTTGACACCGAACCCCACGAGGCGTGGCTTCGTCCAATCCGACACGTGGCGACCAGTCGCCACCCTCCGCGCCGGTACATCACCCACGCGGACATCTCGTTGAGTTCCTCGCGCATCGCGTCCGAACTCGCGCACCCCAAGACACCAGAGCGGCTCACGCTGCCGGCGGGACACCACCCGAGGCTACGCGAGGCAATTCGTGGCCTCAACCGGTAAGCAACGAGCGACAGGATCGGTCTGCGCCAGGCGCCGGCCGTCGTCAGCTCACTACCGTCTCTGACTATCGTCACTCGACCTGAACGAAGCGCCGCGCCCGGCAGAGGGCCCGCGCGGCCAGTCGCTTCAGCTGAACCGCTGCACGTGCCGCGTCGTGGCCGTGCGCGGGCAGCAGCACCTCCGCCCGCAGGCCCGCGAAGCGCGCTCTTGTGAGCGGACCTCCGAGCCGGCCGCGCTCGGTGCATGGCCCCACGGCCGTCGCCGACGCGCGGAGCCTCCCGGCTCGCTCTCCATCCACCGGCGCTGCACCTCGCGTGCAGCGCGTCGACGCTCGGTGCGGCCGAGCAGGGGAGTTCAGGAGGAACGTCATGCGCCAGCACATCCACACGGAAGCGATTCGGGTCGACAATCAGGACTTTGCTGACGGCCGGTTCGGCGAACCGGCCCTCCCAACGGAACAAGCATCGCGATCGGGCCTGCCCGGGCGCCTGCTGACCGCCTTCGAGGTCGCCGCGTTCATCGGCTGCCACGAGGAGACCGTCCGTCGCGCCTACTGGCGCGGGCTGCTGCGTTCGCAGCGCTTCGGCGTCAGGGGAAGGAGGTTCCATCCAGACGATGTCCTCGACTGGTTGCGTCGAGGCGCCCCAACCAAGCCGATCTGACAAGACAAGGAGAGACCCATGGCCATCCTGCGACGATGCAGGGGCAGTTGCTCGCATCCCAAGCGCTGCCTGGAACACCTGTGGTTCGACGTGATGCACGGCGGCACGCGCTACCGCGTGGCGGCCAATGAGTTCGCCATCCCGCGGATGCCCGCGGACCGACAGCGGCCGATCGAGACGATGGAGGAGGCCCGCGCGTGGGAGCGGCGCTTCATCGGCGAAATCGAGGCAGGCCGCGATCCGCGCCGTCCGAGGCGTGCGCGCTCGAACACCGACGCCGCGCCGACGACGGTGTCGGCGTTCCTGGACGCGTACATGGAGCGCTGCGTGAAGCCCGCGGGACTGCGCAGTCTGCCGTCGGTGCAGAGCCGCGTGGTGGTGCTGAAGCGCTACCTCGGCGACCTGCCGCTCGACGCGCTCGAGGAGCCGGACGACATCAACGGCTTCAAGGCCGACTCGGACTATGCCGAGCAGGTTGAGATCGCCACCGTCCACCGCGCTCTCGAGCTCCTGCGCGGTGCGATGAACTGGGGCATGGCGCAAACACCGCCGCTGTTCCGGAAGTCGCCGTTCCACCGGTTCGGCGTTCGCATGAACAAGAAGCTGGAGACCTCACGCGATCGCCGGCTGACCAGGGACGAAGAGAAGCAACTGCTCGACACCGCGCTGCAGCGGATGAACGTTGGCGAGCACCGGTTCGCCGGGCCGCTGCTGCACGACCGCATCATCGGCGCGCTCGAGCTCGTGTGCCGGCGCGGCGAGATGCTGCTCATCCAGAACCGCCGCGTCAACTGGGAGACCTGTCAGATCGGCATCCCGGGGGAGACGACCAAGGACAAGGAGAACCGACGCGTGCCCTTCAACCCTGAGGGGCGGCTCGCTGCCATCCTGCAGCGTCGCGGGACGCTCGGCCCCGACGCGTTCGTCTTCGGTGCCGAGGAGGGCAGCTACCAGCCCAACATCCAGACCGCCTGGGAGACGCTGAAGCTGCTGGCGTATGGCTACGACCCGAAGCCCGGCCGCACTGGTGCGGACTGGAACCGGGAGCAGCTCCAGCGCATCGACCTGCGCTGGCACGACCTCAGGCACGAGGGCGCGTGTCGGTTGCTGGCCGATGGCGTCGACATCCGGATCATCCAGCTGATGCTCGGCCACGCGAGCATCCAGCAGACGCAGCGCTACCTGAACGTGACCGACGAGGAACTGCGACGGGGATTGGAGGTGAGCTGGAGCCAGCAGGGGAGACCGCTGCGGCTCGCGGCCGGCGGTTGATGCGGTGATCGCGGTGCGGGCCGATGTGGCTCCGCACGATTGTCACCAATTTGTCACCAAACGGGCTCTGGGCAGGTCACAGAGGGTGGCTGGGGCAATCCCTCGGAAACGACAAAAGCCACGATTTCTCGTGGCTTTCAGCGAACTCTGAGTTGGTTGCGGGGGCGGGATTTGAACCCGCGACCTTTGGGTTATGAGCCCAACGAGCTACCAGGCTGCTCCACCCCGCGTCAGAGTGCGTAGGGGAGACAACCGCTCCCCGAACAACTTGTGAAGAGTATCACGCACACGTCACATGGTCAACGCGTCGATGCGTTGGCCGGAATCTTTCTCGGTGCCGTCGCGGTGCCTGCCGTGTCGCGCAGGATGATCAGCAGTTCGCCGTCCTTGATCAGGCCGAGGTCGCGACGCGCGAGTTCCTCGACCGTGGCCGGGTCTTCGCGCAACAGCCGGATGTCCTCGCGGAAGAGGTCGTTCTCGCGCACCAGCTGCTCGTTGGACGCCGTGCGCTCCTGGATGCGCCGCCGCGTGCTCATGTTGCTCAGCAGCCCACGCTGACCGAAGACGCCGTCCACGACGGCCAGCACCAACACCAGGCCGAGCACCGTGCGCACCGCCTGCCGCCGCATCGCCGACACGGCGTCCGCGCCCGCCGCCCGCCGCGGCTTCTTCGGATTAGACTGGCGCACCGGGTCAGGAGCAGACATTTCGAGCCATGAGGACGATACAGGAATCGCCATCGACGCACAACGCCGGGAATGCCCCGGATCAGGCCGATCCCGTGCTGATCGTGCTGACGACGTGGCCCGACGATGCGCAGGCGGCGGGCGTGGCGCGTGCACTCGTCGAGGCTCGCCACGCGGCCTGTGTCACCAGGCTCCCACGCCACGCCGTCGTCTACCGCTGGCAGGGCGCGATCGAGGAGGCCCAGGAACACCAGTGGGTCATCAAGACCACCGCCCGCGCCCTCGACGGACTGTGGGCCGCCGTGCGGGACGCGCACCCCTACGAGACACCGGAGTGGATCGTGCTCGCCGCCGCTGGCGGCAGCGAGGCCTACCTGGCGTGGGTGCGGGACAGCGTGGCGGTTGGCTAGGCGAGACCGCCTGGTAGGGCCGGCTCTCCGAGCCGGCCGTCACCGTCAAAGCGCGGCGAGGGCCTGGTCGAGATCGGCCCGCAGATCCTCGATGTCCTCGATGCCGACCGACACGCGGATCAGGCTGTCGGTGACGCCGAGCGCGGCGCGGCGCTCGGCCGGCACCGACGCATGCGTCATCGAGGCCGGGTGCGAAATCAGGCTCTCCACGCCGCCGAGGCTCTCCGCCAGGGCGAACAGCCGGACCTTCTCGAGCACCGTCCGGGCACGCTCGAGCGTGCCGACGTCGAACGACACCATCCCCGTGTAGCCACGCATCTGCCGCTGGGCCAGCGCGTGCTGCGGGTGCGCCGGCAGGCCGGGGTAGTGCACGCGGTCGACCTTCGCGTGCCCGCTCAGGTACTCGGCAATCGCCTGTCCGTTGCGGTTGTGGGCCTCCATCCGCACCGCAAGGGTCTTGGTGCCGCGCAGGATGAGCCACGAGTCGAAGGCGCTCAGGATCGCGCCGGCCGCGTTCTGGTAGAACTTCAGCCACTCGGCGTGCGCCGCGTGCTTCACCACCACCATGCCGCCCACGCTGTCCGAGTGTCCGTTCAGGTACTTCGTCGTGCTGTGCAGGACGATGTCGGCGCCGAGGAGGAGGGGTTGCTGGACCGCCGGACTGGCGAAGGTGTTGTCCACCACCACGGTGATGTCGCCACGCGCATGGGCCGCCGCCGACAACGCCGCGATGTCGGCCAGACGCAGCACCGGGTTGGTCGGGGTCTCGAGAAAGAGCATCCGCGTCCGGTCGGTGAACGCCGCCGCCGTCGCCTCGACGTCCGAGGTGTCGACATAGGTGAAGTCGAGGCCGGTCTGGCGCAGCACCCGCTCGAACAATCGGTACGTTCCGCCGTACGTATTGTCGGTGACCACGACGTGGTCGCCCGGCTTCAGCAGCGAGAGCACCGCGTTGATGGCCGCCATGCCCGAGGCCCAGCCGAAGCCCGTCGTGCCGCCCTCGAGCGCGGCCACGTTGGCCTCGATGGCGTCGCGGGTCGGGTTGCTCGTGCGGGCATATTCGTGGCCCTTGTGCCGCCCCAGCCCCTCCTGCACATAGGTGGAGGTCTGGTAGAGGGGCGTGATGATGGCGCCAGTGGCCTCGTCAGGAGCCTGCCCGGCATGGATGCAGAGCGTGGAGAAGCGCGCGGTGGGGTCGATGTTCACGGCAATCCTCTCGGGGGCGGGCAAAAACGCGATGGTATCATTCGGCCACTGCTGGCCTGACGCGCACGGCGTCGTGCGCTGCCCGGGGCCGAGATCGCATGTCGCCTGACTCGCCCGGCCCGGTGCGCCTCGAAGCGCCCCCTGCGCACGCCCTGCCACCGCTGCCCTCGCCGCGGGCCCTGTTGCTCGACCACTGGGCCGGGCGGCTGCTGCTCGGCGGTCTCCTGGCGCGGCTGCTGCTGACCCTGGTCAGCCTCGTCGCCGGCGCCTGGTCACCCCTCGACACCCTCCGCCGTCTCGCCACCATCGCCGTCATCGTCGGCGGGGCGGTCGTGCTCTGGCGGGTGAGCCGCGTCCTGCGCGTGCGCCTCCTGTGGCGTGTCCGTCGCAAGCTCATCCTGTCGTACTTCTTCATCGGGGTCGTCCCGGCGGCGCTGATCCTGCTGTTCTTCCTGATCGTCGGCGCGCTGACGCTGCTGAGCTTCAGTTCGTACCTGGTCACCGAGAAGCTGTCCGACCTGCAGGCCCAGAGTCGCGTCTACGCCGACATGGCGGCCGTCGAGTTGCAGCAGACGCGCACGCCCTCCGACGTCCGCGATCTGCTCACCCGCAAGGTGACGGCCGGCGCCCGCACCTATCCCGGTATCTCGATCGCGCTGCTGCCGATGAACGGCGACACGCGCACGGGCCCCCTCACGGTCGGCGCCTGGGATCACGGCGCGCCTCCAGCGTCGGTCCCCGACTGGTTGCTGCGGCAGGGGCCGTCGGCCCTCGTCATGCCCGTCAGCGACGAGGCCGGGGCGTCGGCGGGCGCGCGGTTGATCGTCCGCAGCGTGTCCTGGATCGGCACGCCCGGCACGGCGCGTCGCGCCGTCATCGTCGACCTGCCGCTCGACGATGCCACCGCCGGCGTGATCCGTGAGGAGACGGGGATTCGCCTGGGCGGGCTCGGGCGGTCCAGTCCCTCCGGCACCGATCCGTGCGACGTGCCGGATGGGGCGGAGATGCGCATCGACGTCTCGCCGTACGCCCTGTCCTGGGTGAACTTCCTCGACGTCACCAACTGGGACACGGGCGCCAGCTGCAAGCTGGGGCTGCAGATTCAGCCGAGTCTCGTGCATCTGTACAGCAAGATCACCGAGGCGCAGGCCATCGGCGAGAGCCTGTCGTTCGGTCAGGTGTTGCTGCTGATGCTGCTCATCATCGGCAGTCTCTTCCTGGTGATCCAGACGGTCGCCTTCGCGATGGGGGTCACGCTGGCCCGGTCGATCACGGGGTCGATTCACGAGCTGTTCGAGGGCACGCGCCGGGTCCAGGCCGAGGACCTGTCGCACCGCATTCGCGTCCGCACCGGCGACCAGTTCGGCGCGCTGGCGTCGTCGTTCAACTCGATGGTCGAGAACATCGAGGAACTGCTCGAGCAGAAGGTCGTCAAGGAACGGCTGCAGCAGGAACTGCAGCTGGCGCGCGACATCCAGACGTCGCTGCTGCCGTCCGAGACGCTGTACCGCGGCGACCTGACGCTGGCTGCGGCGTGTCGACCGGCCCGGGAGATTGGCGGCGACTACTGCGACTTCTTCCCGCTCGACGCCGATCGCATCGGGCTGCTGGTCGCCGACGTCTCCGGCAAGGGCGCCTCGGCGGCGCTGTACATGGCGGAACTGAAGGGGCTGATGCTGGCCCTCTCCAAGACGCACCAGTCGCCGCGCAGCCTGCTGGCCGAAGTCAACCTCGTGCTGTCCAACAACATGAGCCGGACCAGCTTCGTGACGATGACCTATGCCGTGCTCGATCTGCGTCAGCGCACGCTGACGCATGCGCGTGCCGGACACACGCCGCTGATTCACCTGCGGGCCGGTGATGGCTTCCCGCGCACGCGCCTGCTGGCGCCGGAGGGGCTGGTGCTCGGGGTGCGCATGGAATCGGTGCGGTCACGGTTCGAGAGCCTGTTGAAGGAGCAGACGATCACCCTGGCCCCTGGCGACGTCGTCGTGCTGTTCACCGACGGCATCAGCGAAGCCATGAACGGGGTCCGCGACCTCTATGGCGAGGACCGCCTGTGCCTGTGCGTCGAGGATCACGCCGACCTGGAGCCGGATGCCCTGTGTGACGAAATCTTCGAGAGCGTGCGCGAGTTCGCCGACGGCGCCGAGCAGCACGACGACATGACGATGATCGTGCTGAAGGTGGGGAAGGGGGCGCCGGTGCTGGAGCATCACGCCGCCGGGGGGGGCGCCGCGTGACGGGACGCTCGGTCGTCTGCACCACCACCTCGGACGCCGAAGCGTCGCTCGTGTCCGGCCTGCTCGAGGCCGAAGGGTTCACGCCGCTCGTCGAGCGATCGCCGCTGCGGAGCGTCTTCCCGGTGCCGATCGCGTTCTTCGGGCAGTTGCGCGTGACCGTGCCCGACGACGAAGCGGAGGAGGCGCAGCGGTTGCTGCGCCGCTTCGAGACACCAGCGGCGACCGGGCCGAAGGTGGTGCCGCTGCGCGACGAACTCGCGCCGCTGGAGCAGCGCCTCGGGTACCGCTTCCGTGACCGCAGCCTGCTCGAACACGCCCTGACCCACCGGTCGCGCGCCCACGAGGACGGACTCGGCCAGGCGTCGACCAACGAGTCGCTCGAGTTCCTCGGCGATGCGGTGCTCGGCTTCGTGGTGGCCGATCTCGTGTACCAGGAGTACCCGGACACCGACGAAGGGCAGAAGAGCAAGATCAAGGCGTCGCTGGTGTCGTACACGGCGCTGGCGCGGGTCGCCGAGACCGTCGACCTCGGCGCGCACCTTCGGCTCGGCCGTGGCGAAGACAAGACCGGTGGGCGGCAGAAGCCCGTGCTGCTGGCCGACGCCTGCGAGGCGGTGATCGCCGCGGTGTATCTCGATGGGGGCCTGGCGGCGTCGCGCGGCCTGATCCTGCGCCTGCTGTCGCCCCTCATCGACGAGACGCGGGCGCGCGGCGTGGCGACGGCGGGGGCGAGCGACTTCAAGTCGTCGCTGCAGGAGTACCTGCAGGCGCGGCGCCTGCCGCCGCCCATGTACCGGATCGTCGATCAGGTGGGCCCCGATCACGACAAGGTGTTCACCGTGGACGTGCAGGCGTCCGGCCGCGTCCTGGCCGAGGCGACGGGGCGGAGTCGCAAGGATGCCGAACAGCAGGCCGCGCGTGGCGCGCTCGAGGCCCTGCGTCTCGGCTCAATCGATCTCGATGATGCTGCCGGCCGATGAGGCCGGGCGTCCCGCGGGGACTGGTGCCACGGCCGGCAGGTCGGCCAGACGTTCGCTGGCGAAGCGCTGTGTCTCGCGGGCGACCTGCGCGTCGGTGGGGGCATCGGCGCCGTTGTTGAGGCGAATCCACAACCGCAGCAGCGGGTCGGTCACCGTGTAGCGCTTGCGTTCCACGGTGAGCAGATCGACGTCGAGCATCCAGGACAGGTAGTCCTTGGTCGAGCCGGGGGTGCGATGCAGGCGCTGCGCGATGTGCGTCAGCGTCAGCGGCTGCTGCTCGGCGAGGACGTCGAGGATGGCGCGCAACGCGCCGTACCCGCGCGCCCGCTGCAGCCGCACTTCATACGACAGACGCAGGCGTCGCTCGAGGGCGCTGCCGGTGAGCATCTGCTCGGTGAGCGCGCCCACGGGGTCGGCGATGCCCTGCCGCCGTGCCTGACGCAGCGCCTCGCCCACCAGCACCGCGTAGCCGAGCCGTCCGCCGGTCAGGGCGAGCACCTGCTGCTGCTCGGTCGGGTCCAGTCCGGCCAGCGCGTCCGTGGACCGGCCGTCGTCCGTGATCGTCAGGTCGTCCAGCATGACGGGGGCGATGCGGGGCCACGTGGCGGCCAGTCGCGTGCCACGCTGGCGGAAGCGGGTGGCCAGCACGAACCGGTTGGCCGAGGCGCCGAGGGCGGCGCCGGTCTCGGCCATGAGGGTCTTCAGGCCCGGGAAGCTCTCGAACGTCCTGAGGTCGAGCACCTCGTCGAGGAGGAAGGTGAAGCGACGTCCCGAGACGGCGCGCGCGCTGGTCAGCAGCGCCAGCACGGCATCGAAGGCATCGCGCGGCGACGTCAGCGAGGCGGGCGCCGGCAGGGCGGGGGCATCCTCGGCCACGCGTACGTGACGGAGCAGCGACCGATAGCACTGCTCCGGTGTGGTGGCGAGGCGCTCGACGTCGAGGTAGATCGGCGTCGTGTCGCCGTCGAGGCGTGCCATGACGGCATGCAGGGCGTGCGTGCGCCCGGCGCTGCAGCCCCCGATCAGCAACGGGATGCCTGGCGTCGGCGAGGCCAGCACGGACAGCACGCGATGGATCAGGGGCATGTGCGGAAGGCCTAGAGCCTACGGACGGCCGGGGGCAGTGTCAACCATGCCACGGAGAGCGAGCCTGGTGGCGCGTGCGGCAGCCGGTTTGCTAGGATGGCGTGTTCCGTGGTCGCGCGAGGGCGTGCGACAGATCTCCGTGCAAAGTGTCTCCGTCATGAACATTGCCGTGTTGGGTGCCCAGTGGGGCGATGAGGGCAAGGGCAAGATCGTCGATCTGCTCACGCCGAATTTCTCGTTCGTCTCGCGCTATCAGGGCGGGCACAACGCCGGCCACACCGTGTATGTCAACGGCCGGAAGTTCATCCTGCGACTGCTGCCGTCGGGCATCCTGCACGCGTCGGTGTCCTGCATCATCGGCAACGGGCTGGTGGTCGACCCGCAGGCGCTGTTTGCCGAGATCGACGAGATCACGGCGGCGGGCATCGACGTCACGGGGCGCCTCTTCGTCAGCAGCAAGGCGCACCTCATCCTGCCGTACCACAAGGAACTCGACGTCCTGTCGGAGGCCAAGCGGGGCGAGCGGAAGATCGGCACCACGTCGCGCGGCATCGGCCCGGCCTACGAGGACAAGATCGGCCGGCGCGGCATCCGCGTCGGCGACCTGGCCGAGCACGCCTCGCGGCAGATGCTCGAGGATGCGGTCCGTCACAACGTCGAAGCGCGCAACCACCTGATTCCCGACGCGCACATGGACTGGCGCGAGGTGCTCGCGGGGCTCGACGCCATCTGGACGCGCCTGCGCCCGTTCGTCGCCGACGTGTCGGTGCTGCTCGACGAGGCCATCCGGTCCGGGAAGCGCGTCATGTTCGAGGGGGCGCAGGGGACGCTGCTCGACATCGATCACGGCACGTACCCGTACGTGACGTCCTCGAATGCCACCACGGGCGGCATCTGCACCGGGCTCGGCATCGGACCGAGGCACATCACCGGCGTCATGGGCGTCGCCAAGGCCTACACCACACGCGTCGGCGAGGGGCCGTTCCCGAGCGAACTGCTGGACGACATGGGCCAGAAGCTCCGTGATGGCGGCAGCGAGTACGGCTCGGTGACCGGCCGGCCGCGTCGCTGCGGCTGGTTCGATGCCGTCGCGCTGCGCTACGCGGTGCGCGTCAACGGCCTCGATGCCCTGGCCATCACCAAGATGGACGTGCTCGACGGCTTCGAGACGCTGAAGATCTGCACGTCGTACACGGTGGGCGGCCAAGCGCTCGACCACTTCCCGTCGGAGATCGGTCAGCTCGCGCGCTGCGAGCCGGTGTATCGCGAGGTCAAGGGCTGGACGGCGCCCACCGCCGGCGCTCGTCGGTTCGAGGACCTGCCGGACGAGGCCCGCGCGTACATCGCCACACTCGAGGAGGTCTGCGGCGTGCCCGTCGTGTTGATTTCCACCGGCTCGGACCGCCACGACACGATCCTGCGCAGCGACTCGCTCGCGGCCCGCTGGTTCACGCTGCCTGACTGACGGCGATGACCACGATCCCCGCCTCCGACACGACACGGGACGCGGTGCGGGGAGGCGCGGACGAGCTGGTCGCCCTCCGGTGTACCGGGCTCGTCAAGCGCTATGGTGACGTGCTCGCCGTCGACGGCCTCGACCTCGAGGTGCGGGCCGGCGAGTGCTTCGGGCTGCTCGGCCCCAATGGCGCCGGCAAGACCACCACCATCGAGATCCTCGAGGGGCTCAACACCGCCGACGCCGGCGACGTCGAGCTGCTGGGCCGGCGCTGGGCCACCGATGCCGACGCCCTCCGCCAGCGCCTCGGCATCCAGCTGCAGGAAACACAGCTCAACGACAAGCTGACGGCCGCCGAACTGCTGCGGCTGTTCCGCTCCTTCTATCGCCAGGGGCCGTCCGTCGATGCGTTGCTCCAGATGGTGGGGCTCGAAGCGAAGCGCGATGCCTGGTACGGCAAGCTCTCGGGTGGACAGAAGCAGCGGCTGGCGCTGGCCTGCGCGCTCGCCGGTGATCCGGAACTGCTGTTCCTCGACGAGCCGACGACCGGCCTCGACCCGCAATCACGCCGCCAGCTCTGGGACCTGCTCGCGGCCTACAAGCAGCGCGGCCGGACCGTCCTCATCACCACCCACTACATGGACGAGGCACAGGTCCTCTGCGACCGCGTCGCCATCGTCGATCACGGCAAGGTGATTGCCCTGGGCACGCCGCTGGAGTTGATCGCGTCGCTCGGCGCGGAGCACGTCGTGGAGTTCGCGCTCGCCGAGGGCAAGGACCTGCCGTCGGTCGCGGTGCTGTCGGCGCTGCCCGGCGTGCGTCGCGCGTCGATCCAGGACGGCCGAGGCACGCTGATCGTCGCGCACCTGCATGAAGCGCTGCCGGCACTGTTGGCCTCGGTCGCCGACCCGGATGCGTTCACGCTGCTCACGACCCACAGCGCCACGCTCGAGGACGTCTTCGTCGCCCTCACGGGCCGCCAACTGCGCGACGCCTGACCATGTCTCCCCGCCATCCGCTCATCGAATTGACCGTGGCCCGGTTCCGCGAGTTCCTGCGGGAGCCCGAGGCCATCTTCTGGGTGTTCGCCTTCCCGGTGTTGCTGGCGTGCGCGCTCGGCCTCGCGTTCCGCTCGCAGGGCACGCCCGACGTCCTCGTCGGCGTCCTGCGCGACGGCACCGCGCCGCACGCCGAGATGGTCTCGGCCCTGGAGCAGGTCACGGGCGTGCGTGTGCGCGTTGTCGACCGCACACAGGCCGACGTGGCGCTGCGCAATGGCGCCATTCATCTGCTCGTGGTGCCGGGCACACCGGTGACCTATGAACTCGATGCCAGCCGCCCCGAGAGCCGTGTCGGGCGTTTTGTCGTCGACGAGGCGCTGCAGGCCGGTGCTGGTCGACGCCCGGCCCTGCCGGTTGCGGATCGGCTGGTGACGATGCCGGGATCGCGGTACATCGATTGGGTGGTGCCGGGGCTGCTCGGGATGAACATCATGGGCACCGGCATGTGGAGCGTCGCGTTCTCGGTGGTCAACGCGCGCGTCCGCAAGCTGCTCAAGCGCCTCATCGCCACGCCGATGCGTCGACGCGACTATCTGCTCTCGCAGATGGCGGCGCGTCTCATCTTCCTCGTGCTCGAAGTCGGGCTGCTGCTCGGGTTCGCCGTCCCCGTCTTCGGGATTCCCATTCACGGGTCGTGGCTGCTGTTGGCGGCGCTGTGCGTGCTTGGCGCCGTGGCATTCTCCGGCCTCGGCTTGCTGGTGGCCAGCCGGGCCCAGACCATCGAAGGCGTCTCCGGGCTGATGAACCTGGTGATGGTCCCGATGTGGGTCTTCTCCGGCGTGTTCTTCGCCTCGGAGAATTTCCCCGAGGCCATGCAGCCCTTCATCGCGCTGCTCCCGCTGACGGCGCTGAACCAGGCACTGCGCGGCGTGATGATCGACGGCAGTGGCGTCATGACGCTGTTGCCGCAGATCGTCATTCTCGCAACCTGGATGCTGCTCAGTTTCACGATGGCGCTGCGGCTCTTCCGCTGGCGCTAGGCAGGAGGGGCGGCCGACAGCCCCGCAGGAGAACCTCGATGACGCCAGAACAGGCCACGTTCCTCGCCCAACAGTTCGCCCAGTTGATGGAAGGGGAACTGCCCATCACCCTCAAGGTCCTGCGCGCCGTGCCGGAGAGCGGGCGTGACTATCGACCCGACGCGAAGTCGCGGTCGGCCTGGGAGCTGGCAACGCATCTGGCCCAGTCCGACGTGTGGTTCCTCGATTGCATCCTGGCGGGCGCGTTCAGTGTCGACAAGGACGCGGCAGCGGCCCAGATCGCCGGGTTCGCGACGGTCGACGACGTGGTCGGCTTCTACGAGCGGGCGATGCCGCTGCGGCTGGCCGGCCTGCGCGAGGCGTCAGGGGAGGACATGGCGCGGCTCGTCGACTTCTTCGGCATGATGAAGCGGCCCGCGGCGACGCTGCTCGGTCTTGCCAACAACCACGGCATCCACCATCGCGGCCAGCTGGCGGCGTACCTGCGTGCCTCGGGCTCGACGGTCCCGGCCATCTACGGCGACAGCGCCGACGAGCCGATGTAGGACGGGCGCCGCGGCCCGCCGCGAGGCGTACGCACCGTCGGGCCGGACTGCTAGACTGGAGGGCGGCGCGCCTGTAGCTCAGTCGGTAGAGCAGCGGCCTTTTAAGCCGTTGGTCGTGGGTTCGAGTCCCACCGGGCGCACCACGTAAGTTGTTGTAAATAAGCAACTTATAGTATCTGCTCCTAGCTAGACGAATCGCCGCAAAACGGCTCAGGGGTGCATTAGGGGTGCGAGCCCCAGCCCCTCGCCGTCCCAAGTGCAGATGGTCGAGTCGACGCCTCGCCGGTGATGTGAGTCGCAGCTGCGCACCCGCACGTGTCACGCCCATAGGGCGCTAGAATCCCCGCATGAGGATTGCACATGGACGCGTGGTGGATGGTCGCGTCGAGTTGGACGGCGAGCTGCCCGAAGGCGCCACGGTTGCCGTACTGGCGACCGACGGTGACGAGACCTTCGAGGTCGACGCGGAGACCAAGCGGGTCTTGCTGACGGCCATCGCGCAGTGCAGCAATGGCCAGACGACACCGATGGCCGACCTCCTCGCCGATCTTCGCCGGCGAGGATGAGGCGACCCCTCGACATCGTCGTCACAGATGTCGCGAAAGCGCAGATCCTTACCGCTGAGGAGTGGTGGCGTCTCAACCGGCCGAAAGCACCAGGCGCGATCGGTGAAGAGGTCGAGCGGGCGTCGTCGCTCATCGCTGCCCAGCCCGGCGTGGGTTCCACGGCTCGCGACGCAGACCTGGCTGGTGTGCGCCGCCTCCACCTGGCACGCGTCCGCTACGACATCTACTACCGCGTCAACGAAGACCTCGAGCGCGTCGAGGTCCTTGCCTTCTGGCATGCCAGTCGCGGCCGCCGTCCGGTGCTGTAGAACCTCGCGATGCCGGGTGCGTGGCGTCGTTTCGGCGTGTTCATGTCGTCCTCGGTGCTCGGTGGGTGACGACCACGATTCTGCCGCCGGCGATGTTGGATTCCATCGTCGGATGCGCCTCGACGTGTCGTTTAGGTCGAAGACCCGGCCTGTCCGTACCGCAGCGTCCCGTCCGCCACCTGCTCGGGGAGCGCCTGCAGCGGCATCGCCAGGAAAATCGTCGACCCGCCCGAGTAGGCGTGAGGGAGACGCTCGTCGGGATGACATCCATCGGCGCGAAGTCAGCGAACGAACAGCGGTCACCGACCATGCACGCCGTGCATACGCCCCCCGGCTCTCGCACCGCCGCGATCGAGTCCGCCAGCGTCGCCGTGCCTGCCAGTTCGAGCACCTTGTCGGCGCCGTCCTGCCAGGTCCGCCGCACTGCGTTCGCGAACGCACCGTCGTCGAGGAAGAAGTGGTCGGCGCCACCGCCACACACCGACGCCTCTCCCGTCCGCTGGCGGGAGGTCGCGGCGACCTGCGCACCGTCCGTTCGTGCGATGGCTGGCGCCGCAAGGCCGATCGAAGTGGTGCCGCCGCGGATCAGCAGCCGGATGAGTGGAGCGGGCCCCTTGAAGAGCAGCTTCCTCTTCCGTCCCCTTCAGCGCCCCAGGTCCAGTAAATCGTAGGACGTCCACGACACCGTGTCCTCGGTGATCCAAATCAGCTGGCAGCGGGTGCCCTCGCCGGCGCGTTCAACGACACCCCAGCCAAAGGGGACGCCCTCGCGGACGATGCGGGTCAGCGCATCGGAGAGCGTGTCGCCAGCGCGGACCTCGACATCGAAGAGTTGGTCGAGACGCTCCCGGCTCCGCGGTGACGGTCGTGATCCGCCGCCACCGAGGCTGCCGGGAGGAACCGGGGGCTTCGCCTGCGCATCCTGCCTGACCAGGGGGTAGGGAATCTCGAGGATCGTGCCGGTCAGCCGCATGGGCCGCACAGCACGAGCGACGGCCGCGCGGCACACGCTGGCGCGTTGGCTCTCGATCAGCGTGAAGCCATCATCCTCGCTCACCGTGGCCGACGTCGTTCGCGTGGCGTCGGGCGCGAGATATGGCCACATCGCGCGAGGAGCGACGTATAGCTCGTCGTCCATCAGGACCACACCGACAGGCCGCTCCGCGGCGACGAGCGACGCGGCGTAGCGCAGGTCAGGAGTCGACGCGTCTGGCGGTGGCAATGCTGGTGGAGCCTGGGCGGCGTGCAACGCGCCGGCGCACAGCAGTGCCGCACAGACAATGAACTGCCCAGCACCGCGCGGGCCTGGCGTGCGGGAGAGATGGCGCATACATGCTTTGACACCGTCAGAACAGCCGGGGGCCAACGACTGGGATTGCGAGCATCCTTGGTGCCGACCACTCGTCGAAGTGAACGCGCAGATGGTGGTGGCCGATGCCATCGATGCGGTCGGCGTCGGCGACATGCTCCGGTGGCGTGGCGAGGACGGTGCGGACGAGTGCTGTCGAGGTGACGGCGGTGCCACGAGCGCATGAGCCCGTCGAACGTTGGACCCACTTTGCAGGGCTGCACCCCCAGGCGACAAGCGGGGGGTGCATAAGGGGTGCGGAGCCGTCGGCAGCGAGCGGGCTCGGTGGGGGGCGACGCGGCGAGTGCGGGGAATGTCGATGAATCGGTTGGAGGACTGGTGATCTCTGGGATGCACACGGAGAGGCCCCTGGCCGCCAAATACTTTTAAGCCGTTGGTCGTGGGTTCGAGTCCCACCGGGCGCACCAGCCGCGCATGCGCGCGGCTGGTGGGCCCGCTGGCCTCAGGCGCTCGGCTCCGCCTCCGGCTCGCCTCGCGCTCGAGCCCCACCGGGCGTGTCCCTCGTGTCCCGTGGACGTTCCCGACTCCGCAAGCCCCAACGCGTCAGCTCCGAGCAAGTCACGCTGACCTCAGGCGCACTAGCCTCATGCGCGTGGCTCCCGTCCTTCGTCCGCCACGACTCGTCCATGTGTCCCGATGTCCGGTGCCCGATGCCCGGTGCCCGGTCCGCTTGCTGTCGGCCGACGCACGCTCACTCGTCACTGTCACGACATGTCGCGGCTTCGGCGTCGCTGCGGGCATCGATGCGCGTGACCGGCAAGGCGTCTGCGGGCCTCTCGTTTGCATGGGCACCGGGCGACCGCGCGAATCGCTCGTCGCGGGAAGGGAGGTGCCGGGGATGGTAGGACACGTGCTGGTGGTGTCAGGGGACGCCGAGGTCGCGACGATGTACGGACACTGGCTGGAGGGGACCATGGGCGTGCGCACGTCGTGTGTGCCGACCTGTGCCGACGCCGAGCAGGCGCTCGAGCGTCATGGCGCGGACGTCGTGCTGGTCGACGTCACCCGCTGGCAGCAGTGGGACGAGTGCCGGCGCCTCACCGCGCGCCAGGTCGCTCCGGTCGTGGCCCTGACCGGATGGGTGGCGGCCGACGGTCGCTTTCGTCGGCGTGCCTTCGAGTCGGGCTGTGCCGCGTTCGTGGCCAAGCCCTGTCACCCCCGCGCCATCGTGTCGATTCTTCATCGCGTGTCCGCCGGTGAACGTCGGCTCGTGCTGATGTGATCGACGGTCGAAGGTTGGACCTCCAAGCACTTGGCTGATACCGTCAGGGATGCGGCCGTCGCGTGGGAGACGGCAACGGACGGGCTGCCTGTCCGCGACGCGACCGCGGCGGCTCGGCCAGGGCGAGGGCCAGGCGGCCCAGCAGACGCTCGGCGGCGCGGCGTTCGCGTGGGGCGCTGGCGTCGAGGACGCCCTGAACCGCTGCCTCGACGGTGCCCGTCAGGCGCGTGTCGACGCGGCGCCCGGCCGGCGTGAGACGAATCGCGGCCCGGCGGCGGTCGGTCTGGTCGATGTGTCGCGTGACGAGCCCGGCGGTTTCCA
>NZ_JALHPM010000007.1:0-78142 GCF_022842525.1 Luteitalea sp. | reverse complement strand
GTCGCCGGTCGTCCTGGGGCGGGCCCGCCCGCGGCAGGCCGAGACCGCCGCGCCGCCCGCCGCCCGCCCGCGTCCCTGGTGGGGCTGGGTGTTGTTGGGCCGACTCCACCCGATGGTCGTCCACTTCCCGATCGCGTTGCTGACGATGGCGGCGGTGATCGAGATGCTGCACGTGGCGCGGCGCCGGACGGTCCCGTCCGAAGCTGGGACATACTGTCTGGCATTCGGTGTGATTGGGGCCCTGGCCGCGGTGTGCCTGGGCACGGTGAATGCCGGGCACCAGGCCGTGGTCGGCGAGGCAGCGCAGGCTGTGGAAAGGCATCAGGTGATGGGCTGGATTTCGTTGGGAGCAGCGGCGGCCGCACTGGGCGTCGGGCAGATGGCCCGCCGTGCGCGTCGGGTCCGGACAGTGGCGGTGTACGTGGGCCTCGTCCTGGCCACGAGTGCCGTGGTGGGGGCGACGGGACACCTGGGAGGTGGCCTCGTCTATGGTGAGGACTACCTCACCGGCGTCTTGCCGTGGAATCAGCGGGCCGAACCGGTCGAGACGCGCGCGGCCGCCCCGGCGCCCGCTTCGGCGCCCGTGACGGGCCCGGCGCCGGTCCTCTCGGCCGCCCTCACGCCACTGGCCGCCGTCCCGACGCGCGAGGCGGCGCCCGCGCCGGCCTCGACGGTCGCCCCGGTACCGGCGGCGAAGACGGCCCCGCATGGCCTGGTCCCCTCCCCGGCTGCTGTGCTGGCGGAAGCGCAGGCCGCGGAGGCCGTCGACTTCACCCGGGACGTGATGCCCATCTTCAAGCGCACGTGTGTGGAATGTCACGGCCCCGACAAGGTCAAGGCGCGTCTGCGCATGGACTCGGTGGAGGCCCTGCAGAAGGGCGGCAAGAGCGGGGCGCTGCTCAAGCCGGGTGACCCGGAGAACAGCCTGGTCCTGCGGCGGGTGCTGGGCCTCGACGGCGAGGACCAGATGCCGCTCGACAAGGACCCGCTCACCGAGAAGCAGATCGACACGCTGCGGCGCTGGATCGCCGCCGGCGCGTCTTACCCGGCCGCGGGCTCGCAGTAGTCGTCGCGGCGGGGGCGACGGGCCGCGTCAGCGCGGCTCGAACGTGATCGCGAGGTCCGGCGCGGCATCGGGCAGCGGAATCGACTCCGGATGCCGCGTGCCCGGTTCAATCGGGTAGGTCGCGATCTCCACGGCGCGATTGAGGTCGATGACCCGCGCCAGCACCTTCTGCCGGACGCGCACACCGATGCGGGCGTCCGGGCGGGTGTTGCGCACGTAGAACACCGAGCGCGTCGGGCCGCTCCACTCCTGGATCCACGCGGCGTTCCACAGGCCGCGCAACGCCACCAGTGCGTGCTCGGGCTCGCCGAACTCGAGCCCGCGCACCAGCTGCCGCATCGTCGCGACCGCCGGCGTGGCGCGTGCCCACGACTTCTCGGCCTGCACCACCGGGAAGCCGGGACGCAGCGGTTCCACCATGAACAGGTAGCCGGCCCCCGTCGCCGTCCGATTCGCGTAACAGAACCGTTGCGAATCGAGGCAGGCGTCCGGGGGCGTGCCCTGCGGCAGGCAGTGGGCCGGCCACAGACCCTCGTACAGCAACACTTTCTCGCAGCCCGGCGTGGCCGAGGGCACGACCGCCGGTTCGGCGTGGGACACCCGCTCCGCGAACACCTCGGGGCGGGGATCGTTCCACATCGGATGGCGCGTCCACAGCCACGCGGCGAACGGCGTCGCCTGCAGATGGCCTTCCGGTCGCGATGGCGGGAAGGCCACCAGGGTCCAGCCGGCCGAGAGCAGCGCGAGGGCGAGACCGGCGCGGTGCATGACCGGGCTCGTACTGGTCCCGGCCAGTTGCAGCAGTGGCAGGGCCAGGGGCATCAGCCACAGCGCATAGCGGCTGAGGTCCGGGCTGCCGCCGTGGTTCTGGCTGACCGGTTGCCCCACCGCCCAGAGCAGGGCGAGCGCGGCGAGCATCGTCGTGGCGATGAACGGTTCGCGCAGGCGCCAGAGTTCGCGCCAGGCCATCCAGATGGCCGCCACGAGGACGGCGAGCACGAATGGCGGGTAGCGGAAGATGAGCCCCACCGAGACGTCCGTGAAGGGGAACAGCGCATCCGGTAGCCCGGGCCAGCGGGTCACCGTGGAGGCCGTCAGCGGCGACGGGATGCCGAGGCGCCAGAGGTAGTACGCCGAGGGCAGGGCGATCAGCAGGGCGGCCAGGAGCACGCCGGTCTGCCAGCGGCGACACATCAGCCGGGCGACGCGCTCGATCGAACCCCAGGCCGCGAAGAGGGCGGCCACCAGGACGAGTCCGGGGTTCTGGCTCGCGCCGATGCCCAGCAGCACCATCGAGACCGCGGGCCGCGTCGTCCACAGCAGCATCGCGCCGGCGAGGCAGGCCACCAGCAGCACGTCGGTCGAGGGTTTGTCGAGCCACCACACCAGCGGGCTCAGCAGCAGGAGGGACGTCCAGACAGGCGCGGGGCGCGAGAGGATGAGCGCGGCGAGGCCGGCCAGCAGCGCGGCGTGCAGCGCGACGAAGCCCCACAGCGGCGACACCCCGAGCAGCAGGGCGACCTTGACCGCCGGGGCCGCCAGCAGCGGATACAGCCAGAAATGCGGTACGTCCTGCCGCCCGTCGCGACCGACCAGGTCGGGATGCGAGAGAGAGGCGTTGGCAAAGGAAGGACCCAGGGCCCGGAGTTCGGCTTCGAGAGACGGGATCTGGTCGAGCGCGAACGAGGGGCCGTCGCCTCTGGCCAGACCGAGCGCCACGGCCACGTGCTCGTGCCCGTCGCCCACACGAACCGGATTGGCCTGCCAGAGCGCCACTCCGAGCCAGGCCACGAGGCAGATCGCCCAGACGTGCCGGCTCACGCGTCGATGATACAGGGACGGGCCCGGTTCCATAATGTCGGCATGACCACGCACGACGTCACGCTCGGGACCACACGCCTGTCGGTGACCGACGCGGGTGGCGGGCTCCCGCTCGTGTTCCTGCACGCCTTCCCCCTGAACGCCCGCATGTGGGCGCCGCAACTGACGACGCTTCCCGAGGGGTGGCGCGGCATCGCGCCAGACCTGCGCGGCCTCGGCCGATCACCGCGCGGCGCGGCACCGGCGCGCCACGTGCAGGACCATGCGCGTGACGTGCTCGCACTCATCGACGCTCTCGCGATCGGGCCCGTCGTGCTGGCCGGGCTGTCGATGGGCGGCTACGTGGCGTTCGAGTGCTGGCGACAGCGACCGTCGGCGATCCGTGGGCTCGTGCTGGCCGACACGCGAGCCGACGCCGACTCGGACGAGGCGCGTGCCCGCCGCGTGGCCATGCAGGGCACGGCCGCGCGCGACGGCACGGCCGCGGTCATCGAGGCGATGCTGCCGGGCCTCCTCGGGGCCACGACCCACGTCACCGATCCCCACGTCGCGGTGCAGGTCCGTGCGTGGGCCTGTGAAGCGGATCCGGCCGGGGTCGCCGACGCGCTCGAGGCGCTGCGGACCCGGCCCGACAGCCGAGCGACCCTGGCCACCATCACGTGCCCGACGCTCGTGGTGGTGGGGGCGGAGGACACGCTCACCCCGCCGGATCTCTCGCGCGTGATCGCCGAGGGCATCGCCGGCGCGCGCCTGGTCACGATCCCCGGCGCCGGGCACCTCGCCAACGTCGAGCAACCGGCCGCCTTCACGGCCGCGCTGGCGTCGTGGCTCACGGATACGTTCGCACTTCCTGACGAGTGATACAGTGACCCGCGCCATGTTTCTTCGTGCCACAGGTCCCGCCGCGCTGCTGATCGCGCTCGGGCTGCTCTTGCTGCCGCGCGCCTGGCAGCCAGCCGTTGCGCAGACCGTCTCGCCGGCCGATGTCGGCATGCACGCCGGGCTGGACGTCATCCTCGACACGTACGTGCGGGAGGGCCTCGTCTACTACCGGGCCCTCCGTGCCGAGCGGGCTCGCCTCGACCGCTACGTCAGCAACCTCGACGTCCCCGCCGCGGCGTTCGAGGCCTGGTCGCGCCCGGAGCAGGCCGCCTTCTGGCTCAACGCCTACAACGCCACCGTCCTCAGGACCGTGATCAACGCCTACCCGATCAAGGGGGCGTCGGCACAGTACCCCTCCGACAGCATCCAGCACGTGCCGGGCGCCTACGTGGCGAAGCGGCATCGCATCGGCGGTCGACTGCTGTCGCTCGAGGACATCGAGAAGCAGGTGTTGCCGACCTTCGACGACCCGCGGATGTACTTCGCCCTCGGGCGCGGCTCGCTCGGCGGCGGACGCCTGCGCAGCGAGGCGTTCACGGCGGCGCGGCTCGAGCAGCAGCTCGCCTCGGTCGCGGCCGAATGCGTGTCGCGCAACGAGTGCTTCCGCTACGACCCGGCCGCCGACCGCATCGAGATCTCGCCGATCTTCGGCTGGCGCCAGGCCGAGTTCACCAGGGCCTGGTCCGGCGATGCGGAGATCTTCGCGAAGCGCAGCCCGATCGAACTCGCGGTGCTGCACATGGTGTTGCCGCACGTGCTGCCGACCGAGGCCCGCGGCCTGCGTCGCAACACGTTCACGCTGGCCTACTCGGCCTACGACTGGCGTCTCAACGACCTCACCGACGGGGGACCGCGCTGACATGGATCTCGGGCTGACTGGGAAGGTCGCCATCATCACCGGCGGCAGCAAGGGGCTGGGGCTCGCCGCGGCACGCGCCCTGCTCGCCGAGGGGGCCCGCGTCGCCATCTGCGGTCGCACGGCGGCGACGCTCGAGCAGGCCGCCGCCGCGCTCGTCACCGCCAGTGGGCGTCCGGACGACGTGCTGGCGGCGCAGGCCGATGTGTCGCGGGCCGAAGACGTCGAGCGACTGGTCGCGCAGACCGCGAGCCGATTCGGTGGCGTGGACGTGCTCGTCAACAACGTCGGCCTCGGCAAGGGCGGCGGGCTGATGGACACGCCAGACGACGTCTGGCAGCAGGCCTTCGATCAGACGCTGTTTCCCGCCATCCGTGCCTCGCGCCAGGTGGTGCCGCTCATGCAGCAGCGCGGCGGCGGCGTCATCCTGCTCATCGCCTCCATCTGGGGCCGCGAGTCCGGCGGCCGGATGACCTACAACGCGGTGAAGGCCGCCGAGATCAGCCTCGGCAAGGCCCTCGCGCAGCAGCTCGCCCCCTCGGGCATCCGCGTCAACTCGATCGCCCCCGGGTCGATCCTGTTCGAGGGCGGGTCGTGGCACCAGCGGCAGCAGTCCGACCCCGAGGGCATCGCGCAGTTCGTCGCACGCGAGCTGCCGTTCGGCCGCTTCGGTCGCGCCGATGAAGTCGGCGACGTCGTGGCCTTCCTCGCCTCACCCCGGGCGAGCTGGATCAGCGGTGCCTGCCTGACGGTCGACGGCTGCCAGTCGCGCAGCAACATCTAGGGACATGCTCACCACCCTCGCCGATCTCGTCCAGCGGGCGGCCGATGCGCTGTTCGTCCCGTGGCTGCTCGTGCTGCTGTTCGGCACGGGTCTGTTCCTGACCATCCGCTATCGCGTCGTGCAGGTGCGTCGGTTCGGTGAAGCCTTCCGCGCGATGCTCTCGAGCGTCGAGAGTGGCACCGCCGGGGCGCTGTCGCCGTTCCAGGCGTTCATGACCGCCCTGTCGGGCACCATCGGCACGGGCAACATCGCCGGAGTCGCCACCGCCATCGTCTCTGGCGGGCCCGGCGCGCTGTTCTGGATCTGGGCCTACGGGTTCGTGGCGACCACCATCAAGTTCACCGAGGCGGTCCTCGGCGTGACGTGGCGCGAGGCCAGCGGCACCACGATCCGATCCGGGCCGATGTACGCGCTGCGCGACGGCCTCAAGCTGCCCTGGCTGGCGTCGACCTACGCGCTCATCGCCGGTGTGGCGGCCATCACGACCACGCCCTTCACCCAGCCCAACTCCATCGCCATCGTCCTCAACAGCCAGCTCGGACTGCCGACCTGGGTGTCGGGTATCGCCATCGCCGTGCTGGTCTGGCTGGTGATCGTCGGCGGCATCGGGTCCATCGGCAAGGCCGCCGAGAAACTGGCGCCGCTGAAGGTCGCGCTGTACCTCGGAGGAGGCCTCATCGTCATCGCGGTGTTCGCCGGCAACATCCCGTCCGTCCTGTCCCTCGTGTTCCGCGAGGCGTTCTCGCTGCGAGCCACGGCGGGCGGGGCCCTCGGGATGGTCGTCGCGATGCGCTATGGGCTCGCCCGCGGCATGTATGCCAACGAAGCCGGCTACGGCACGGCATCGGTCGCCTATGGCACCGCGCGCAGCCGCCACCCCGAACAGCAGGGACTGCAAGCCGTGATGGAAGTCGCCATCGTCTCGTTCGTCACCTCGACGATCAGCGCGATGACGATCCTGCTGACCGGCGCCTGGCAGTCGGGGCTCACGAGTTCGGCGGCCGTGGCCTCGGCCTTCGATGCCGCGATGCCCGGCGTGGGTGGCTACGTCGTCGCGCTCTGCGCCTTCCTGTTCGGCTACACCACGCTGATTGGCTGGGCGTTCTACGGCGAGCAGTTCTTCGAGTACCTGCTGGGGCGTCCGGTCGCGCACTGGTACCGCTGGATCTACTGCCTGCTCATCCCGTTCGGCGCCATGAGTCGTGTCGAGGTCGTGTGGGCCTGGGGCGACCTGATGAACGCGCTGCAGATCTTCCCCAACCTGGTTGGCGTCATCGGCCTCTCGGGGTTTGTCGCGCGGGTCGCGCGCGGTCAGGCCGTGGACGCGCCGCGGTAGCCGTTCAGGGCGCGGTCGCCGTGGCGCTCAGCGGCACCACGCGTCCGCCGCGCCACACCCGGACCGCCACGGTGTCGCCGGGCCGCACCTTGTCGAGCGCGGCAAGGAAGCCGCTCATGAAGGATGGGGACGCCTCGACCGGCACGCCCATCACCTCGATCAGCACGTCGCCGCCGAGCAGCACGGGCGCGTCGAGGACGGTCGCCGGCAGTGATCCGCCGCGCAGGCCGAGCCGGGCCGCGAGCGATCCCGGAGACACCGCCTGCACGAGCAGGCCCGAGGGTTGCGGCAGGTTGAGGGCCTCGGCCAGCGCCCCCTGCAGCAGGTAGCTCTCCACGCCGAACCAGGTCCGTCGTTCGTCGAGCAACAGGCGCTTGACGACGTTGCCGGCGACCGAGAAACTCGGGCCTCCGCCGGCCCCGCCCTGACTCAGGACGTGGGTCACGATCCCCACCACGTCGCCGCCCAGATCGAAGAGCGGACCGCCCGAGTTGCCACCGAAGACGTTGAGATCCGTCTGCAGCATCTCGAGGGCGGTGGCGTCCTCGTAGACCTGGGAGGGTTGCCGCCGGGCGCTGATCCAGCCGACCGCCAGCGAGTGGGTCGCCCCATGGGGTGCGCCGATCGTGAAGACCTGGTCCCCGGTCTCGAGTCGGTCCGAATCCCCGAACCTGGCCACGACGGCATTGGCCGGCACCCGCACGAGTTGCAGCAGGGCGAGGTCGGCCGACGGGGCCATCCACACCACGGTGGCTTCGATCGGCACGCCGTCGAGGAAGCTCACCTCGATGGTGGCGTCGGTCTTCACGACATGCGCGGCCGTGACCACCTTGCCGTCGGCGGAGACGAGCACGCCCGACCCGACGCCATCGGTCTGGCTTGTCGTGCCATCGGTTGCCGGCGCGGCGGCTGGCGTCCGGGCCGTCGTCCGGATCAGCACCACCGACGGGTTCGCGCGAGTGAAGGCCTCCCGCACGGGTTGCGCGCTCACCGCACCGGGCGCCAGGGCCGCCGCGCACCACGCAGCGACGAGGGCCAACTTGATCTGCATGCACGCGCTCCTCGGGTTGCCGGACGGCCAGGGCTGGCGCCGCACAGGCGCGATGCGGCCTGACCGGTTCCTCGACGGTAGGTGGGGCGTCGGCCGCTGTCCAATCGATAAAGCCAACCGTCGGCCGAAGGCTCTGCCTATGGGCGTGGACGGTCGTCAGCTGAGGAGGCGGTACCTGGCACCGTCGGCGATGGCGGCCACGCCGGGATGCCGCACCCGCCGTTCGGCGGAGATGGCGTAGAAGCGCTCGACCACGTCGTCGAGCGAGCCGAGCACGCGCACGTCGCACATGCGGCGCACGTCGGCCTCGACGGCCGCGAGCGCCGGGAAGATGCCGGAGCCGGCCTCGCCGAACACCTTCATCAGGGCCGGATCCTCGAACTCCCCGACGATGGTCGGCGTGATGCCCTTGCGCCGGCACCAGGCGTCGAGCGACCGCCGCAGCGACGTGTTCTGCGTGGGCACGAGCATCGGCGCGCCGTGCAGCGAGGTCGGGAATCCACGTCGGTACATCGCCGACAGTCGCTCCGTGGCGAACAGCAGCACCGTGGATTCCCCCAGCAGGTGGTTGTAGACCTTCTGCTTGCGCATCGGCGGCTGTGGCGCGTCGGTGATGACCAGATCGAGATGGTGGCTGACGAGCTCCTCGATGAGGGCCTCTCGTCGATCCTCGAAGCAGCGCACGCGCCGCAACTCGGGCAGGCCGAGGGCCGGCTGGAGGAGGCGATGGGCGAGCAGCTTCGGCACGCTGTTGACGAGCCCGACCGAGAGGTCGAAGGGCTTGCCGGCAGGGTGGCCGTTCAACTCGTCGACCAGATCGCGACCGAGTTCGAAGATCTTCTCGGCGTAGCGGTAGCAGATCTGCCCGGCTTCGGTCAGGACCAGCGGCTGCGAGTCGCGGTCGATCAGCGGCTGGTCGAGGGCGTCCTCGAGTTCGCGAATCTGGCTGCTCACGGTCGGCTGCGTGACATTCAGCTTGCGTGAGGCCCGCGTGACGCCGCCCTCCTTCACGGCCGCCCAGAAGTAGCGCAGGTGGTGATAGTTCAGGAACGCCATGGCCCGAGCCTACCTCAGGGCGCGCGCCGCGCCGCCTGCCCCCCTCGCGACGACGACTCCGGCAGCGGCGTGAGAGGCGGCGCCATGAACGCCTGCTGGATGGCGTCGGCGTCAGGGTGGGGGGCGTACAGCGTGTACCCCTCGCCGGATTCGAGCGCCTCGAGCCGGAACAGCTCGATGGCATACGCGCGCAGCGCCGGCGAGGTGCGGCGGTCGTCGGTCACCACGTAGGCCAGGTTGGCCGCCAGCATGAAGCGATCACGCGAGGCGAAGGCGCGTCGACGCTGGTGCTCGGTGAGCGAGGTGGCCGGCCCCGGTGCGCTGAGGGTCATCAGGGAGTCGAGCACGGGAAACCGCAGCATCGACTGCTTCTGCTCGCGCGTCACCCGCGACAGATAGCCGCCGACCAGACGCTTGCCGTGGGTCGTCTGCTGATACTGCGTGAGCGGGTTGAAGTCTCCGAGCGAGGAGGTCCCGTCGCGCACGCCGAAGGGCAGCGACAACACCCGCACGTCCTCGCGCGGGTCGGCCGCGATCCGGTGGAACACCTGGGGGGTCCTGGCGTCGTACAGCGTCCGTGGCACCGGCGCGAGTTCCACCAGCAGCACCGCGGTGAGCACGCCCAGCACGAGCCGGCGTCGATGCGGCCAGCGCTGGCCGATCGCCACCAGGGCCATGGCGAAGAGCAGGGCCACCCCGAGGGCGACCAGGACGACGAAGCGCGACGGCGATCGCGCCAGGCCGACGATCGGCACGTAGCGCAGCAGGGCCCACGGGCCGGGAATGTGGGTGTTGATGCCGGCGACATGGACGAACGGCCCGAGCGCCAGCATCGCGAAGACGGCCGGCATCCACAGCCAGCGGCGTCGGGCCGGACGCCAGCCGGCCCACACCCACGCGACGCCGATCACCGCCAGCGCCACCAGCGGCAGGGCGCCGGTGAGTTCGGCGAAGCCGTCGACGCGTTGCGCCTCGATCCACGCCTTGAACGGCCCCCCGAACCACGGCGACGTCGGGTTGGGCATGACGAAGGCCAGCAGGTCCACGCCCGGAGGACTGCTGCGCCAGTAGATCGCCGGGCCCGCCATCCGGCCCTGGAGCAGGCGCTGGCCATACGTCATCAGCACCGGCGACAGCAGCGTCGCCGCCGTCACGACCATCACCGCCGCGAACCACGCATGCCACGGCGCGAACCGGTAGCGCCACTCGATCTTCGGCGTCCACACGACCAGCGCATGGAGGACGACGAGCAGCGTCAGCACCAGCATGGGCGTGTAGAGCGATCGCATGCTGATGCGGAGGCCGGCCACCTGGACGAGACCGCCCTGAAGGGCGATGGCGGCGACGAACGTGGCGGCGACGATGACCAGGCCCCGTGTGACGCGGCGGGCAAAGGCGGAGGACCCTTCGAGCCGATCGGCACGCGACACCGACACGACGGAGGCGAGGATCCAGGCGCCGATCAGCAGGACGCCGTAGACCGCGTAGTAGATGTCGCAGAACGCGGCCCAGGCCAGCGTGGCGCCGGCAGCGACGGCATCACGGGCGCGTCCCTTGCCCTCGGCCTTGACCATGATCAGCAGCAGCACGGACAGCGGGGCGGCGGCCACGAGCGAGAAATGCGCCGTGCTCCTCGCCATGAGGACTGGCGAGAAGGCGAACGCCACCCCCGCGAGCCAGGACTCCCAGTGGCGCCCACAGAGCGCCCAGGCCAGGCGCGCCGTGCACCAGGCCGTCAACGCCATCATCGCGAGGTAGACGACGTTGAAGGCGCGCACCAGTCCCAGCGGTCCGATGAGCGGATACGCCAGGATGTCCATGAACAGCGTGTAGTTGTGCAGGGTCAGGTCGACGCGCGGGGAGAGCGACAGGACGGTGCCCGTCTGGAGCGGCATCTGCTGGTGCAGGACTTCGTGCCGGAACACCCAGAGGTTCCAGACATACACGCCGGTGTCTCCCGAGGGCGCCCCGGTCAGGTGCGTCGCGAGATGGAGCGGCAGCGGCCACGAAAAGGCGACGGCGAGGCCACAGAACAGCCCGAACCACAACAGGAGTACCAGACGGGACGTCACGGTCGAGTCAGCGTGAAGGGCTGGATGCTAGCACGACCGCATAACATCCTTAACAACTTTAACGTTTGGCCGGCATCGGCTCCGGCGATGGCCAGGCGGACGTTTCGTCTCTTGATCGCCCCAGGCCCACGGCGTAGCATCGACGGACGATGTCAGGGACGGTGGCTCGCCTTTCCGGGAACAAGGATCAGGCGTTGCAGGACGCCCTCGGCCACCTGGCCCCTGACTCGCGGACCGCCGCGACGCTGCCGGGCGGCGACGGCGCCCCGGGGACGCATGTCGAGGTCAGCGGCGACAAGGTGGTCACCGCGGTCCGGCACATCCCGGCCCAGGCGGCACGCCATGCGCCGTGGCCGGCCGACGTCGAGGCGCGACTCGTCGAGGCCCTGACGGCGCGGGGGATCGAGCAGCCCTACTCGCACCAGGCCGAGGCCATGACGCACGCGCTGGCCGGGCGGCATGTGGTGGTCGTCACTCCCACGGCCTCGGGCAAGACGCTCTGCTACAACGGCGCCGTCCTGAGCACGGTGTTGCGCGAGCCGGGCGCGCGCGCGCTCTACCTGTTCCCGACCAAGGCGCTCGCCCAGGATCAGCTCGCGGAACTGCAGGGGCTGGCCCAGATCGTCGGCGCGGCCGCCCAGCGCGAGATCGGGGTGTTCACGTACGACGGCGACACGCCCGCCGACGCGCGTCGGGCCATCCGGGCCCGGGCCAACGTGGTGCTCAGCAACCCGGACATGCTGCACGCCGGCGTGCTGCCGCACCATCCGCGGTGGGCCCGCCTCTTCGAGAATCTCCGCTACATCGTCATCGACGAACTGCACGCGTATCGCGGCGTGTTCGGCAGCCATCTCGCCAATGTGCTGCGACGGCTGCAGCGCATCTGTCGGCACTACGGGTCCGATCCGACCTTCATCTGCACGTCGGCCACCATCGCCAACCCGCAGGCGCTGGCCGAGCAGCTCACCGAGCAGCCCTTCTCGCTGGTGGCCGAGAGTGGTGCGCCGCGCGGCGAGAAGTTCTTCGTGCTGCTCAATCCGCCGGTCGTGAACCAGGCGCTCGGCATCCGGCGGTCGTATCTGTCGGAAGCGCGCCGCGTGGCGCTGGAGTTCCTGCGACGCAACCTGCAGCTGATCGTCTTTGCGCAGAGCCGACTGGCCACCGAGATTCTCACGACCTACCTGAAGGATGCCTTCCAGGGACCACCCGGGGCCACCGACGCCGTGCGTGGGTATCGCGGCGGGTATCTGCCGCTCCGGCGGCGCGAGATCGAGCGTGGGCTTCGCGAAGGCGACGTGCGCGCCGTGGTCTCGACCAATGCCCTCGAGCTCGGCATCGACATCGGGGCCCTCGACGTGTGCGTGATGGCCGGCTATCCGGGCACCATCGCCTCCACCTGGCAGCGCGCAGGGCGCGCTGGTCGTCGGTCGGGCCGGTCAGCCGCCGTGCTCGTCGCCTCGAGTGCGCCGCTCGATCAGTTCATCGTGCGGCATCCCACGTACTTCTTCGATGCCTCACCCGAGCATGCCCTGATCAATCCCGAGAACCTGCACGTGCTGCTCAGCCACGTCAAGTGCGCCGCGTTCGAGCTGCCGTTCCAGGACGGCGAGCGGTTCGGCCGCACGCCGGTCAGCACCGAGGAGGTGCTGCAGGTCCTCGGCGAGGAGGGCTTCGTCCACGCGGCGGACGGTCAGTGGAACTGGACGCACGAGTCCTACCCGGCAGACGCCATCAGCCTGCGCGCCATCACGTCGGACAACTTCGTCATCGTCGACACCACGGAGGGGTCGCGGGTGATCGGCGAGACGGACTACACGAGCGCGCTGTCGACCCTGCACGAGAAGGCCATCTACATCCTCGAGGGCGCGCTGTTCCAGGTCGAGCGGCTGGACATCGAGGGCCGGAAGGCCTACGTGCGCAGCGTCGAGTGCGACTACTACACCGATGCCATCACCTACACCAAGGTGAACGTGCTCGAGGAGGCCGAGACGAGTCTCGGCGAGGTCGGGCTGAGGGCCACCGACGATGGCGACACCAGCGTCGACGGCACGCTCGTGCCGCTGCCCAATCGGTCGGCCCGCTCGCACGGGGACGTGCACGTGGTGTCGCGGGTGGTCGGCTTCAAGAAGATCCGGTTCTACACCAACGAGAACGTCGGCTCCGGCGACCTCGACCTGCCCGAGCAGCAGATGCACACGACGTCGTACTGGCTGACGGTGCCGCGCGCGGTGCTCCTCGAGGTGCCGTGGGCTCCCGACGATCGGCGCGACGGCGTGAGCGGCATGGCGCACGCGATGCGCTCCATCGCCCAGTTGCTGCTGATGTGCGATCGTCGCGACCTCGGCGTCTCGATCGACACCGGGACCGGGGAAGCGGCCGTCGGTGGTCGTCCCCCGGCGCCGGCGACCGGCGACGCCGACGCGCACGTCTTCCTGTACGACAACTACCCGGGCGGCATCGGCTTCAGCGCCCCGCTCTTCCGCATGCACGACGCGCTGCTCACGCAGACGCGTCAGCTCATCGAGAGCTGTCCCTGCGAGGTCGGCTGTCCCTCGTGCGTCGGCCCGATGGGGGACATCGGCCCGCGCGCCAAGCGCGTGGCCCTGGACCTGCTCGCGCGCCTGCAGGCCGCCTCCGGCAGCACGGGCGACGAGGTGCCGTTCTAGCGCCTGATGGCTTCCTCCTCCCTGTCGCGGCTGCGCGACATCGCTCGTGGCACCGGTGCCAGTCCGTCGCCGACCGACGCTCGTGTCGAGACGCCGGCGCCCGGAGGTGTGCGTGAACTCACGTATGCCCCGGTCGACGAGGAGGGCCTGCCGCTCGATCCCCGGCTGGCACGCCCCGACGGGGGCATCGGCGATCTGCCCGGGGCACGTCTCGACACCACCGCCCACGGTCCCTGCGTGGTCGTCGAGCACCTGTACGAACCTGACCACCATCACGGGCGCCTGCGCGTCGAGGCGTGCGGCACCGTCTGCCTGGACGACACCCTGGATCTGCTCGCCGGCCGTGAACTGCGGCCCCGACAGCCTCGCCTGGGAGCCGCGCCGACGCGACTGGTCTACTTCGACCTCGAGACGACGGGCCTCAGTGGCGGCGCCGGGATGCTGGCCTTCCTGGCCGGGGTGGGGGAGTGGACCCCGGCAGGCTTTCGCACGACGCAGTTCCTCCTGCCGTCGTTCGCCGCCGAGCGCGCCCTGCTGCACGCCCTCAATGCCTACCTCGGCGACGATGCCGTGCTGGTGACGTACAACGGCCGCACCTTCGACGTCCCGGTGATGGAACTGCGCGGCGAGATGCAGCGCGTGCCGCAGGTCGTGTGCGACGTGCCGCACCTCGACATGCTGCACGCTGCGCGTCGCCTGTGGCGCATGTCCGAGGAGGGCGACCGGTCGTGCAAGCTCACGCACCTCGAGGAGTCCGTGCTCGGTGTGGGGCGTGTCGGGGATGTGGGCGGCTTCGAGATCCCGGCGCGATTCTTCCAGTTCGTCCGCGGCGGGTCCGCCGCGGTGCTCGAGCCCGTGCTGATGCACAACCGCCTCGACCTGCTGTCGCTGGCCGCACTCACGGCCCATGCGCAGCAACTGGTCCGGGACGGGCGCGACACCCCGCCGAGCGGAGCGACGGCGTTCGGGCTCGGGGCCCTGTATGAGCGGGGCGGCTGGATCGACCCGGCCATTGCCTGCTTCAGGGCCGCGGCCGCCGATCACTGGCAGACGCGCGACCTGCGACGCGCGGCGGCGCGATCACTGGCGCGGTTGCTGAGGCGGCAGCGCCGCTTCGCCGAGGCCGCCGAGGCCTGGCAGCAGGTGCTGCAGCTGGGGGGACGTCCACAGGTGCTGCGCGAAGCACGCGAAGCGCTCGCGATCCACCACGAACATCGGGGCGGTCAGCTGGAGGAAGCGCGACGGCATGCCGAAGCCGGAGCCGCGCAGGCGATTGGGCGGGGAGAGCGGGAGGACTTCACCCGGCGACTGACCCGGCTCGAACGCAAACTCGCGCGAGCCACGCCGGTGGCGCCGTTGTGGAACGATTGAAGGAGCTGCCCCGCCTTCGCGGCAGTGCGGTACGCGGACCGCGATGCGGACAGCATGGACGCCTGCTTACGCGGGCGTGCCCTTCTTGGCCTTCTCCGCGGCGGCCTTGCGCGCGGCAACCGTCGTCGCGCCGAACTTGCGGGTGAAACGCTCCACGCGCCCCTCGGTGTCCACCAGCTTCTGACGACCCGTGAAGAACGGGTGGCAGTTGCTGCAGATTTCGAGGTGCAGTTCCTTCTTCGTGGAGTGCGCCTTCCACGTGGCGCCGCAGGCGCACCGGGCCTCGACCTCGTGGTACTCAGGGTGAATCGCTGGCTTCATTGCATGACTCCTTCCACTACGGACAAACCCAAAGCGTAGCACACCCGCCCGAGCCGCCGCCGGAGTCCCGCCCCGACCGTCAGGCCCCCGTGCCGGCGTGACGGTCGGGACTGAAACTTGCTTAGCGATCAGGCAGGACGCGTCCGACACCGACTCGCTGCCCCGTATTTCCGGGCAGATCGTCGGAAGAAGCCTCGTTCGACGATCACGGTTCTGTGCGTCGAATGACGGTTCTGTCAGGGACCCGTCCGGGGTACTCATGCTTCGATACGCGTTTCTCGCCGCTTTCCTCACGCTGGCCACCGGCGCCACCGCCATGGCTGACACGATTGGCTTCGGCACCGGACAGGCGCCCAGAGGCTTCGCCTACTCGCCCTCGTCCTCGCCGTTCGAGGCGTTCGACTGGACTCCGCTGGACTTCGCGGCTTTTTCCGCCTACGGAGGTGACTTTGCCAACGTGCGTCGGCCAGTCACCCCGATCCGCTTCTTCGAAGATCCGATCCGGCCGGCCGGTCCCCAGGGGCCAGACGACGAGCAACTGACGACGCGCCTGCTGAGCATCCCGGTCTTCGAGAAACTGCCCGCAGAGCCACAGGTGGCCTACGAGGCCCTGCCGGTCGCCGGTACGTCGTCCATTCCCGAACCCGGTATCGCGATCATGATTGGCGTGGGCTTGCTCGGACTGTCGGCGCGACTGCGCCGATCGATGCGCGCGCGCTGAGATCCATCTCGACGTGGACGTGCGCGTCCCCTCGCGGGCATCCACGGGCGGCCAGCATGTTGTTCCTCCCGGACAACATCCTGGCCGCTTTTGTCGTTTCTTCGGCCGCGGGCGCGCTCGGCCGCGTCACGGAATGACGTGCGTCCGTTCCCAGCGATGCTGCCGCAGGGCCGCCATCAGCCCCTCTCCGAGACGGCGGCCGTCGGACACCGCGGTGTTCTCGGCCACGTGCGTGGCCTTGCGCATGCCGGGGATGGTGGTGGACACCGCCGGATGCTCGAGGATGAAGCGGAGGGCGAGTTCGGCCAGCGACATCCCGGCCGGCACCTCCTGCTGCAGGGCGTCGACGCGATCCAGGGTCTCGTCGAGGTTCTCGGGCGTGAAGTACAGACTGCGCCAGTCGTGCTTCGGGAACGTCATGTCGCGCGTCATCCGGCCCGTCAGGCTGCCTTCGTCGAAGGGCACCCGGGCGATGATGGCGACGTCGAGACGTTGCGCGGCGGGGAAGAGATCGTCCTCCGGGTTCTGGTCGAAGACGTTGTACACGACCTGCACCGCGTCGACCTTGCCAGTCTCGAGCGCCTGCAGCACGTTGGCCGGCTGCCAGCGATTGACGCTGATGCCGAAGCCCTCGATCTTGCCCTGCGCCTTCAGGTCCTCGGCCGCCCGCTGCCAGCCCTCATCGCTCGTCCAGGCATCGTCCCAGACGTGCAGCTGCTGCAGGTCGAGCCGTTCGACCCCGAGGTTCTGCAGGCTCTTCTCGGTCATCTCGACGATGTACTCGTACGGGAAGACCTCCGAGACCGGCGTGGCCGCCGTGCCCGGCCACTGGCGGTTCTTCGGCGGCACCTTCGTCGCCACGTAGAGCCGGCGGCCTGCATGGGCCCGCAGCGTCTGGGCCAGCAGCTGCTCGCTGTGGCCGTCGCCGTAGGCATACGCCGTGTCGAAGACGTTGACGCCAGCCGCGATCGACTGATCGAGCGAGGCGAGCGACTGCGCGTCGTCGCTGCCCGTCCAGCCGCCCATGCCCCACATCCCGTAGCCGACTTCCGAGACCTGCCATCCGAGTCGTCCGAACCGTCGCGTCTGCATGTCGCGATGGTAGACCAGCGCCGGGAATCGGGCGTCGGGAATCGAGTGGGTAGGGCCTCTTCGGAGAACCGGCCGTCACCGCACTGGACGCCGTCACCTTGTCGGGCCGCACCGTGGCACTGCTCAGCTGTTCGAGGGGCGCTTGGCCAGCTTGCGCTGCAGTGACCGTCGGTGCATCCCCAGCACACGTGCGGCCTCGGACACGTTGCCGTCGCAGTCCACCAGCACGCGCTGCATGTGCTCCCACTCGACCCGCGCCAGCGAGGGCGTCTCGATCGCCAGCTCGCGCGGGCGCGCGAGCAGCCCGCGTTCGAACGCGGCCAGGATCCGATCCGCGTCGGTGGGCTTGGTCAGGTAGTGTGTCGCGCCGAGTCGTACCGCTTCGAGCGCCGTTGCGATACTGCCGTACCCGGTCAGCACGACGATGGCGGTGGCCGGATCGATGCGCTTGAGCTCGCGGACGACATCGAGGCCAGAGGCGTCAGGCAGCCGCAGATCGACCACCGCCATCTCCGGACTGTCGTCGGTGGCGCGAGCGATGGCTGTCGCGGCGTCGGCGGCGCCTTCCACGTCATAGCCGCGCGCCGTCAGGGCCCGGACCAGGACGCCCCGGAACACGTCGTCGTCCTCGACGACGAGGATGGTGGGAAAGGTGCGGGCCACGTCAGCAGGATGGCAGGTCGAGCGTGACCGTGGTACCGGCGCCCGGCCGCGACTGCAGCGCCAGCGCACCACCGGCCTGATCGGCAAACGTCCGGGCCAGGAACAGCCCGAGGCCCAGGTTGCCGCCGCCCGGCTTGGTCGTGAAGAACGGATCCCCGGCACGCGCCACCACGTCGTCGCGCATGCCACTGCCGGTGTCGGCGACCGTGAACCGCAGGCCACCGGGTTCCCGGGTCACCGCCAGGGAGACGTGCTGCGACGGCGACGACGCATCGAACGCGTTGCGCACCAGGGACAGCAGCACCTGCCGGAGCGCTTCGGCCGGCAGCGTCAGGGGGACGGGTTCGATCGGTGTCGTCAGGTCGAGGCGGGCGGCCTGGTTCGGCTCGAGTCGCTGCCGCAGATCGTCGAGCAGATCGGACAGGGTCGCCGTCGCCGTGTCGGCGTCGAGCGCCTGGGCCCGACCCGTCATCTGGTCCAGCACGTGCGTGCAGCGGGCCACCTCGGCGCGCACGAGCGCGGCGTGTTCGGCCACCTCGCGCAGGGCGTCGGCGGGTGTGGCGCGGTCGTCGGCGACGACCCGCTCGATCTCGCCCGCGACGATGCTGATCGTGTTCAGGGGCGTCGCCAGTTCGTGGGCTGCGCCGGCACCGAGCGCCAGCAGGGCGGCCATCCGATCACTGCGCGCCGCGGCTCCACGGGCCTCCGTCAGTGCCCGCTCCCGTTCCTCCACGGCCTCCGACATCCGACTCACGAAGTACGCGATCAGCGCCGCCGCTGCGGCCAGCGCCACCCACATGCCGAAGAGATGCAGGCTCAGCACGCGGCCGGCCAGCAGGGGATCGGCGAAGTCGAGGGGCCGGTGCCGCGCGAACGTCAGGCCGTAGCCCAGCGTCGAGGCCAGCGCGATGCCGGAGGCCCAGCGCAGACCGAGGGTGGAGGCGGCGATCGTGATGCCGACGAGATAGACGATGCCGAACGGATTGATGGGGCCGCCGGCCAGCGCCAGCCACCCCGTGAGCGCGGCCACGTCCAGCACGAGCACGCTGCCGAGCAGCCCCCGGCGCAGGGACGTGGCGCGCAGTTGCGAGGTCAGGGCGACGTTGGTCGTCGCCATCGTCGCCAGCAGGGCCAGCAGCGGTGACCAGGGCAGGCGCACCGTCCACCAGCGGCTGGCCGCGATCGCGCCCACCAGCATCACGGCGAGCGAGACCCAGCGCAGGCGCACCAGCCACGGCAGGACGACGGACGAGGAGAGCGCGGACGTGCCGGGCATGCAGGACGATCAGTCGAGGAGTTCGCGACCGCGTACATCATGGTCGAACGGACGCCGACGTGCCCAGCGGGCGCCGCCGCTTCCGCTCACAGCGTGTCGAGTTCGTCGTTCAGGCGCGCCAGCAAGGCCGGGTCGAGGGGCGGTTCGGTCGCCGGGGCGGCCGCCACCGCTCGAGACCCGGCCGCGCTGCGCAGGGCCGCGAGCAGTGCCAGGCCCAGCGCCCCCGGCCCGAGCCAGGCCACCCATCCGGTGCCGCGCGCGCGCGGCGAACCGTCGAGGACGTCGCCGAAGCGCGCCTCGAGGTCGGCGATGATGCTGGCGCTCGGTTCACCGCGATGCAGGCGGTCGGAGATCTCGGCACGCACGGTGGCGGCATCCGGGGACGGGCAGGTGGACAACGTCATGCCCGGGCAGAACGGGCTCATCAGGCTGGCACTCAGGCGTGCGGCCTCGCGGGCCGGGGCGTCTGCCGTGTCGGCCCCGGCGTGTGCTCCAGGGAGCAGCAGGAGGAGGGCGACGAGCAGGGTGGGTCGCATCGGATCCAGTGTCGACCCGACGCGAGCGCCGGGCCCGCGACATGTTGTCGCAGGCCCGGCGGGGCTACTTCCCGCCGGACATGGCGCCGAGGAATTCGCTGTTGGACTTGGTCTTGCCCATCTTGCCGAGCAGCAATTCCATGGCCTCGGTGGCCGACAGCGGATTGATCACCTTGCGCAGCACCCAGATGCGGTTGAGGTCGTCCTTCGGGATGAGGAGTTCCTCCTTGCGCGTGCCGCTCTTGGTGATGTCGATGGCCGGGAAGACCCGACGATCGGCGAGCTTGCGATCGAGGTGGATCTCCATGTTGCCGGTGCCCTTGAACTCCTCGAAGATCACTTCGTCCATGCGCGAGCCGGTGTCGATGAGCGCGGTCGCGATGATCGTCAGCGAGCCACCCTCCTCGATGTTGCGGGCCGCGCCGAAGAAGCGCTTCGGGCGCTGCAGGGCGTTGGAGTCGACGCCGCCCGTGAGCACCTTGCCCGACGGCGGCACCACGGTGTTGTAGGCGCGGGCGAGGCGCGTGATCGAGTCGAGCAGGATGACCACGTCCTTCTTGTGCTCGACGAGGCGCTTGGCCTTCTCGATCACCATCTCGGCGACCTGCACGTGGCGCTGGGCCGGCTCGTCGAACGTCGACGAGATGACCTCGCCGCGGACGGAGCGCTGCATGTCGGTGACTTCCTCGGGCCGCTCGTCGATGAGCAGCACGATCAGGTACACCTCGGGGTGGTTGGCCGTGATGCTGTTGGCGATGTTCTGCAGCAGCATCGTCTTGCCCGTGCGTGGCGGCGCGACGATCAGACCGCGCTGCCCCTTGCCGATCGGCGTCATCAGGTCGAGGACGCGGGCCGACAGGTTGTCGCCGTTGGTCTCGAGCGTGATGCGCTCCTGCGGATAGAGCGGCGTCAGGTTCTCGAAGAAGATCTTCTCGCGGGTCCGCTCGGGCGGCTCGAAGTTGACCGCCTCGACCTTGATCAGCGCGAAGTACCGCTCGCCTTCCTTCGGCGGCCGGATCTGACCGCTGACGGTGTCGCCCGTGTGCAGATCGAACTTGCGGATCTGCGACGGCGAGACGTACACGTCGTCGGGGCCGGCGAGGTAGTTGTAGTCGGGCGCGCGCAGGAAGCCGAAGCCGTCCGGCAGCACCTCGAGGACGCCCTCCGAGAAGAGCATGCCGCTCTTCTCGGCCCGGCCGCGCAGGATCTCGAAGATCAGATCCTGCTTGCGCAGCCCGGTGGCGCCGGGGATGTCGAGGTCCTTGGCCACCTGGGTGAGCTGCTGCACGCTCATCTCCTTGAGCGTGGACAGGTTCACGACCTCGGCGTCCGACTTGCCCATCCGGGCCTCGATCGCCTCGATGTCCTCCTCGGGGGCCGGCCGATGCCCGGGCGGGTGCGGCTGCGAGTGCCGTCCTTCGCCGCGCCGGCCTTCACGGCCTTCGCGACCGCCACCACGACCTTCTCCGCCACCCTGTCGCCCGTGCTGTTGGCGACCCTCCTGCTGGCGACCCTGCGACTGGCGGTGCTGCTGCTGGGGCCGGGGTGCGGCGGGAGCGGGCGGGGCAGGCTGCGAGGCCTGAGGCGGGGGGGCCTGGGTGGGGGCGTCCGTAGACGGCGAAGCCGCTACGGGTGCGTCAGCAGGCGGACGATTCTGGTCCACAGATTTTCCAGTCCTTCGCCGGTGAGCGCCGACACTGGCGTTACCGGGGCGTTCAGCGATGTTTCCCATGCGCGTACGTTACGCACCCGTTCGGTGCGCGACAGCTTGTCGATCTTGGCGATCACGACGGCGGTCGCCAGGTCCTTCGTGGAGAGCCAGGCCCAGGCGTTGAGGTCCTGGGCCAGCCCGGGATGGCGCGCGTCAACGATGAGCAGCGCGCCCGTCGGGCCATACCCTGCGACGTCGCCGGTCGATCCGGCGCCCGGCGCAGGCCGGCCGAAGTACATCGTGGTGAGCCCGGCGAACTCGGTCGCCGAGGCATCCCCACCCCTCGCATACCCGTAACCTGGCAAGTCGACCAGGAACAGGCGCTTCAGGTCGCGGTGACCATACTCCACCGCATACACGTTCAACTCCCGTGTCTTGCCGGCCGCCGCGCTCGTCCGGGCCACGCGGGACCCGGTGATCGCGTTGATCAGCGTCGACTTGCCGACATTGGACCGACCCACGAGGGCCAGCTGCGGCACGGGTTCCCGCGGCAGGTCGTCGGCGCTGACGGCGCTCCGGACGAACTGGACGGGCAGAGTTTTCACGGTGAGACGACCAGACGCATGACTGAGGTGGGGGCAACCGGCCTGGGATCCGCGGGGGGCGGACGCCGGCGACGTGACGCGGTCTCTGGGGACCGCGTCACGCATCCACCGGTCAGTGCGTGATGGCCTCGTCCTTTGCCGCCGGGTCCACGGCTGCCTCGGTGGTGGCCGGAATTGCCGGCGGCAGTGGTCCCTCGAGGGCGATCTTCAGCACCTCGTCCATCGCCTCGACCAGGTAGACATCGAGCGTGTCGAGCACGTTCTTGGGGATGTCGGCCAGGTCCTTCTCGTTGTCCTTCGGCAGGATGATCGTCTTGACGCCCGCCCGATGGGCGCCCAGCACCTTCTCCTTCACGCCCCCGATGGGCAGCACCTTGCCGCGCAGGGTGATCTCGCCGGTCATGGCCACGTCCTTGCGGGCGGGCACACGGGACAGCGCCGAGATCATCGCCGTGGCCATCGTGATGCCGGCCGACGGGCCGTCCTTGGGAATCGCCCCCTCCGGCACGTGCACGTGCACGTCCATGTTCTTGTAGAAGTCGGGGGGCAGCCCGTACTCGTTGACCCGCGAGCGGACGAAGCTCATCGCCGCCTGCGCCGACTCCTGCATCACGTCGCCCAGCTTGCCGGTGAGCGTCAGCTTGCCCTTGCCGGGCATGAGCGTCGCCTCGGTGACCAGAATCTCGCCGCCGACCTCGGTCCAGGCGAGGCCCGTCGCGATGCCGATCTCGTTGACCTCTTCGGCCATCGTGGCGCGGAAGCGGGGCACGCCGAGGTGCGCCGTCACCCGCTCGGGCGTGATCTCCTCGAAGTACTGCGCCCCATCCACCACCACCCGGCGGGCGACCTTGCGGCAGACCGACGAGATCTCGCGCTCGAGGCTGCGAACGCCGGCCTCGCGCGTGTAGCGCTGGATGATCGCGCGCAGGGCGTCTTCGTCGAAGGTGATGTTCTTGTCGCTCAGGCCGGCGTTCTCGACCGCCTTGGGCGCCAGGAAGCGTCGCGCGATCTCGACCTTCTCCTGCTCGGTGTAGCCGGCCAGCTGCAGCACTTCCATGCGGTCCCGCAGCGCCTGCGGAATCGTGTGGAGGACGTTGGCCGTGCAGATGAACATGACGTTGGACAGGTCGTACTCGACGTCGAGGTAGTGGTCGAGGAACGCGTTGTTCTGTTCCGGATCGAGCACCTCGAGGAGCGCCGCGGACGGGTCGCCGCGGAAGTCCATCGACATCTTGTCCACTTCGTCGAGCAGGAAGACCGGGTTCATCGTGCCGGCCTTCTTCATCATCTGGATGACCTGGCCCGGGAACGCGCCGATGTAGGTGCGGCGGTGCCCGCGGATCTCGGCCTCGTCCCGCACGCCGCCGAGCGACAGCCGGACGAACTTGCGGTTGGTCGCCTTGGCGATCGACTTGGCCAGCGAGGTCTTGCCGACCCCCGGAGGTCCGGCGAACGTCAGGATGGTGCTCTTGGGCTTCTTGACCAGGGTGCGCACCGCGAGGAACTCGAGGATGCGGTCCTTGATCTTCTCGAGGCCGTGGTGGTCCTGGTTGAGGATCTCCTCGGCGCGGGTCAGGTCACGGCTCTCCTTGGACTTCTTGGTCCACGGCACCGCGATCAGCCAGTCGAGGTAGTTGCGCGAGACGGTGGCCTCGGCCGACATCGGCGGCATGGCCTCGAGGCGGCGAAGTTCCTGCATCGCCTTCTCCTCGACGTCCTTGGGCATCCGGGCGTCCTCAATCTTCTTCTTGAGGTCCTCGATCTCGTTGCCCTTGTCTTCCTTGCGACCCAGTTCCTTCTGGATCGCCTTCATCTTCTCGTTGAGGTAGTACTCCTTCTGGGCCTTCTCCATCTGCTTCTTCACGCGAGACTGGATCCGGCGGTCCACCTGGAGCTTGTCCACCTCGACTTCGAGCACCGACGCAATGCGGTTCAGGCGCTCGAGCGGCGAGACGATCTCGAGGAGGTTCTGCTTCTCCTCGATGCCCACCAGCATGTGGGCGGCAATCGTGTCGGCCAGCCGCGCCGGGTCGTCGACCCGCACGGCGGCGATCATGGCGTCGTAGTGCAGGTTGTTCGACAGCTTGACGTACTGCTCGAACAGCGACACGACGCGCGTCATCGTCGCTTCGACCTCGCCGGCCGTCTCGCGCTGCCGCGCGATGACCTTGACGACGACGCGGAAGAAGCCCTTGTCTTCCTTCCACTCGACCGCACGACCGCGATCGACGCCCTCGACCAGCACCTTGATGTTGCCGTCGGGCAGCTTCAGGCTCTGGACGATGTTGGCCACGCAGCCCATCGTGTAGATGTCGGCCGGCTGGGGATCGTCGGTGGCGGCATCGTGCTGGGCGGCCAGGAAGATGCGCTTGTCCTTGCCGAGCGCATGCTCCAGCGCCCGGATGGACGAGGGACGCCCGATCACGAACGGCATCATCATGTGCGGGAACACGACGACATCGCGCAGCGGGACGATCGGGAGTGTTTCGAAGACTTCCATGAATCAGTTGTCGGGAATGAGGCGGTGGCTTGTCAAGGCGGAGCCAGCGTGGCCTCCGCCGTTCGGGGAGGTCCTTCGCCGGAAGTTCGTGCCTCCCGCCGACAGCCGGCAGGGGCGGTCCTGCCGGCGCCTCTTCTCTTGAGACGCCGTCAGGGCGGGGACGGACGCCTAGCCCGCCTTTTCCATCACCGTAATCGGCTTTTCCTTCGACTCGACCACTTCCCGCGTGATGACGCACTCGCGGATCTTCTTCTGGCCCGGCACCGTGTACATCACGTCGAGCATCAGCTCCTCGATGATCATGCGGAGGCCACGGGCGCCAATCTTGCGGGTCAGCGCCAGCTCGGCGATCGCCTCGAGGGCATCGTCGGTGAAGCGCAGCTTGACGTTCTCGTACTCGAGCAGCTTGATGTACTGCTTGGTGATCGCGTTGCGCGGCGTGGTCAGGATCTGCACCAGCGCCGGCCGATCGAGTTCGTGCAGCGTCGCCACGACGGGCAGGCGGCCGACGAACTCCGGAATCAGCCCGTACCGGATCAGGTCCTGCGGCTCGATCTTCTCGAGCGTCGTGCCGACGTCCTTGCTCGTGAAGTGGGTGACCTCGGCCCGGAAGCCGAGCGTCTTCTGGCCGACGCGGCGCTCGATGACCTTCTCGAGCCCGACGAACGCCCCACCGCAGATGAACAGGATGTTGGTCGTGTCGACCTGGAAGAACTCCTGGTGCGGGTGCTTCCGGCCGCCCTGGGGCGGCACGTTGGCGACCGTGCCCTCGAGAATCTTCAGCAGCGCCTGCTGGACGCCCTCGCCGCTCACGTCCCGCGTGATCGACGGGTTCTCGTCCTTGCGGCAGATCTTGTCGACTTCGTCGATGTAGATGATCCCCTGCTGGGCCTTCTCGATGTCGCCACCGGCGGCCTGGAGCAGCTTGAGGATGATGTTCTCGACGTCCTCGCCGACGTACCCCGCCTCGGTCAGCGTGGTGGCGTCGACGATGGTGAAGGGGACCGAGAGCAGGCGGGCGAGCGTCTGCGCGAGCAGCGTCTTGCCGGTGCCGGTCGGGCCGATCAGCAGGATGTTGGACTTCTGCAGTTCGACTTCGTTGCGGCCCTTGGACTGCTTGCTGATCTCGATGCGCTTGTAGTGGTTGTAGACCGCCACCGCCAGGCGCTTCTTGGTCTGCTCCTGGCCGATGACGTACTCGTCCAGGAACTTCTTGATTTCCTGCGGCGTGGGCAGCGACGACCGCGTGCCCTTGGCCTCGAACCGGTTGTCGTCCGCGATGATGTCGTTGCAGACCTCGACGCACTCGTCGCAGATGAAGACGGTGGGGCCGGCAATCAGCTTCCGGACGTCGTTCTGGTCCTTGTTGCAGAACGAGCACCGCAGCACTTCGTTCTCGCCGTTCTTCTTCACCATGGGTTCGGACCCGTCTGCGTCACCGACACCCGAGGGGCCATCGTTGCGGCCGTCGGGCATGGGTCAGCTGCGCTTGCGGAGGACTTCATCGATGATACCGTACTCGCGCGCCTGCTCGGCCGACATGATGTAGTCGCGCTCGGTATCGGCCTGGAGCCGCTCGAGAGGCTGGCCGGAATGTTCCGCGAGGATCTCGTTCAGCCGGTGGCGCATCCGCAGGATTTCCTTGGCGTGGATGTCGATGTCGGTGGCCTGCCCGCCGACCCCGCCCTGGACCCACGGCTGGTGAATCAGGATGCGCGAGTTGGGCAGCGAGTACCGCTTGCCCTTGGTGCCCCCGGCCAGCAGCACGGCCCCGAACGACGCACACTGCCCGAGGCAGTACGTCGACACGTCGGGCCGGATGTACTGCATCGTGTCGTAAATCGCCATCCCGGCCGTGATCGAGCCGCCCGGGCTGTTGATGTAGAGCAGGATGTCCCGCTCCGGGTCCTCGGCCTCGAGGAACAGCATCTGGGCAATCACCAGGCTCGCGACGGTGTCGTCGATCGGCGTGCCGATGAAGATGATGCTGTCCTTGAGCAGGCGCGAGAAAATGTCGTACGCGCGCTCCCCCCGGTTGGTCTGCTCGACCACCATCGGGACCAGCTGCATGCGCGGATCAATCATGGGTGAATTCGGCCTCGTGGCCGGCGTCCCGGAGGCCGCCGGCAGGTTGCCCGCACCCGGCATGGCCGGGCAGTCGAGTCGTCATCGTCCAGGGAAGAGGGGTGGTCCAGGTAGGCGCGTGACTCACGCACCCACGATCGTAGCACGCGCCATGGCGTGCGAGACCGCCTTCTCCCGCAGCAGACCCGTCCGGATGCTGTCCAGCTGGTCCTGCTGCGCCAGTTGCGCCTTCACTTCGGCGAGCGTGCGTCCCGCCCGCGTCGCATACCCGGAGATATCGGCATCCAGCTCCTCTGCCGATACCTCGAGCGATTCCCGGGCCGCGATCGCGTCCAGCACCAGCACGCTCTGCACCGTCGCCACCGCCGGCGCCTGCTGCTGCGTACGGAATTCGTCCCAGTTGATCGCCGCCTGCCGCGGATCGACGCCCTGATCCATCAGCCGGCGGGCGAACTCCTCGACCCGGCGGTCCACTTCCCGCGCCACCATGCCCTCGGGCACCTCGCCTGTCATCCGGGCCGCCAGCTGCTCGAGCAGGGCCTGGCGCATGCGACGCGTCCGCTCCCGTTCTGCATCCTGCTCCAGATCGGTGCGGATGCGCCCCCGCAGATCGGCCAGGGTGGCGAACTCGCCCAGGTCCTTGGCGAACTCGTCGTCCAGCGTCGGCAGCACCCGGCGGCGCACCGCGGTGACCTCCACGGAATACTCCACCCGGGCCCCCGCCATTTCCTCGACCTCGTAGTCGGCCGGGAACGTCACCTCGAAGGTCTTCTGCGTCCCCGCCGTCACCCCGAGCAGGCCCTCGTCGAACCCCGGCGGGTTGGCCGCCGCGCCGATCTCGGCCGACACGCCCTCGTGCTTCTCGGGAGCCTCGGGCTCGAGCTCGGCCCCGTGTGGTCCCGTCAGGCGCTGCCGCGACAGGTGCATCACGACGGTGTCGCCCTGCTCGGCGCCGCGATCCTCGACCGCTTCCATGCGGGCCAACCGGTCGCGCAACCGCGACAGCGCCTGGTCGACGTCGTCGTCGCTCACCGGCATCTCCGGGCGCGTCACCGACACGGTCGACAGGTCGCCCGGATCCACGTGCGGCGCCGTTTCGATGGCGGCCGTGAACGTCAGCGGCTTGCCCTCCTCGAGCTGCAGGTCCCGCACCTTCGGCGTGTCCACCGGCTGGACGTTCTTGTCGCGGAGGGCGTCGCCCACCACCCGCGGCACCAGGTCGTGCGCGACGTCGTGCAGGATCTGCTCGCGAAACCGCTTGCGCACCACGTGCACCGGCGCCTTGCCCGGGCGGAACCCCGGGATGCGCGCCTGCCGGGCATAGCCCTGCGTGACACGGGAGATCTCGATGTCGACCACCTCCGGCGGGACTTCCACCGTCAAGGTCTTCTTGGTTTCGCTGACGTCGGTGAGTTCGACCTTCATGTTTACTCGGGAGTCGGGAGTCGGGAGTCGGGAGTCGCCGACCGGTCGACGGCAACCGGGATGCGACGACGTTCGTGTGGGCAGGGCCTGCCAGATCAGGCCCGCAGCGCGGGCAACGCCTCGAGTGCGAAAGGGGGGACTCGAACCCCCACAGCCTTCCGGCCACCGGATCCTAAGTCCGGCGCGTCTGCCAGTTCCGCCACTTTCGCGTGGCGCCCGCCGAACACGCCACGCTACCACTGCCACAGGGATAGGTCAATCGAGGGGGCCTGTCGCGTTTGTTGTCATGTCTTGTGCCACGACACCCACGGGTAGCGTCGGGCTTGGTCGCCCTTCCTACGGGTAAGTGGCTGCAGCCTCACGAGATGCATTCCCACGACGGCCACCGGGCAGCCTGGCCCCGTTCCTGCTCAGGCTCGAGGCATGATCGCCACGACCACCCTCCTGCAGACCGTTGGCGCCTTGACGCTGGCCACGACGCTCGGCGTTCAGGCGCCGACCCCCTCGACCCAACCCGTCCGCCCACCCGACCGCCCACCGGCCGGTGAGCCGACCAACCCGCTGCCCGCGCCCGAACCCGACCTCGGCGGCGCGCGGCCGCGGGGCGACCGAGGCACACCCAGTCCGGACGGGGGAGACGTGGAGGCCGGGACGCTCGTCCTGACGGGCTGCCTTCAGCGTGTCTCCGCCCGGACCTACCAGTTGCGGCCGGTCGAGGGCGATGACACGACCATCACCGAGGAGGTCCAGCTGGGTGGCGGCGTCGAGCGCCTGCGCCAGCACGTTGGGCAGGTGGTCGAACTCCGAGGCACCTACGAACAGGCCACTCCCGCGTCGGCGCCGTCGACCTTCAGCGTCGATCGCATCCGCCCGCTCGGGCGAGTCTGCGCGGCATCGTCTCGCCGCCCTCCGGCGGCCCGCTAGTCGTTGCAGTCTTGTCCCAATGTGTGGCGATAGTGCGCGGCCTATGGCTACGGCCGGGAGCAGACTCGAGTCGTGCCCGCGGCATGGCTCGAAGCTCTTCCACATGAAGGGCGCGCCGCAGCCGAGGTGTTACGATGTCGCCGGTCTATCGCCGCGATGAGCACCTGGGACGAAGAGTTTCGCCAGCTTCAGGCTGAATTCCTGAGGGGCGGGCCGGAGAGGCTCGTCGATATCGACGAGACCCTGGACCGGCTCGATCGCGGCCTCGCGGCCACCCTGGCCGACCTGAAGCGGCATTTCCACAAGCTCGCGGGCGCCGGGGCCACCTACCAACGGCCCCTGATCAGTACGCTGGCGCGCGAGGGTGAGCAACGGTGTGACGAGCTGCTCAAGGGCAGCGGACGCCCGACCACCACGGATGTCGACCGCTGGCGGGAGATTCGAGGTCTGCTGGCCCAGGCGTTCGACGAGGGCATCGCCTCTGCCGCACCCTCGACCTCTGCGGTCGTCGCGCCAGTCGTCGACACCGGGGCGCCCGAAGCGGCCCGGAGCACCCTCGACGTGCTGCTCGTCGACGAGAACCAGGAAACCCGCCGATTGCTGGCCTCTGTGCTGATCCACGAGGGCATCCCGGTCCGAGAGGCCGGCACCTGCGCGGAGGCCCGCGCCCTCATCGAGCAACGGGTGCCCGACGGCTTGTTGGTCGACGTCCGCCTCCCGGATGGATCCGGCTACGCCGTCGTGGAGTTCACCCGCCAGATGCCCGATGGCGGCAATGCCGCCATCCTCATGCTCAGCGCGGCCGGCGACTTCCCCGACCTGGCCGAGGCCATTCACGCCGGTGCCGACGCCTGCTACACGAAGCCGGCGGAAATCGAGGCGGCGCATCGCAAGCTGCTCCAGATGCTCGAGCGATCGCAGGCCGAGGTCTCGCGCATCCTCGTGGTGGAAGACGACGAGTTCCACGCGGCCTTCGCGCGGACGGTGCTCGAATCGGCGGGGTACCTCGTCGACGTCTGCAGCGCGCCCCGCTACTTCAGCGAGCGCATGGCGACCTTCCAGCCCGAACTCCTGCTGATGGACGTCAACCTGCCGGAGGTCTCGGGCTACGACCTGGCCCGCCTCGTGCGTCAGCAGGAGCAGCACGCCGCCCTGCCCATCATCTTCCTGACGTCCGAGGCCGAGATGGAGTCGCGCATCCGCGCGGCCAAGGCCGGTGGCGACGAGCACCTCACCAAGCCGGTGCACCCGGCCCTGCTCGCGTCGGCGGTCGGCGCGCGCCTCGAACGGGCCCGGTTCCTCAAGAGCCTGCTGTATCGCGATGGCCTGACCCGGCTGCTGACGCACGCCTCGTTCATGGAGCAGGTGCAGCAAGCCGTCGATCGGCGCGCGCGCGCCGCCTCGGGCCCCGCCTCCCTCGTCCTGCTGGACGTGGACCACTTCAAGAAGGTCAACGACGCCCACGGCCACCAGGCCGGCGACCGCGTGCTCGCCACCCTGGCCGCCTCGCTGCGCCAGCACCTGCGCCGCACCGACGTCATCGGCCGGTATGGCGGCGAGGAGTTCGGCGTCCTCCTCGAGCAACTCGAGGTCGACGACGCCAAGCGGCTGATCACGCGGCTGCTGAACGAGTTCGCCGCCCTCGACCACGCGGCGGCCGACGGCCAGCACTTCCGCGTGACCTTCAGTGCCGGCATCGCCGCCTACACGCCGGGCATCGAGCGGCACGCCTGGATCGAGGCCGCCGACCAGGCCCTGTACGCGGCCAAGAAGAGCGGGCGCAACCGGGTCCTGGTCGCGCCGTAGTCAGGGCTCAGGTCTCAGGGCTCAGCGCTCAAGGCCCAGGGCCCAAGGCTCAAGGCCCGACAAGAAGGGGCGCCCCCGCTCCGGAGGCGCCCCTTCTGCGTTCGGCGTTCTGCGTGCGTCGTTCCTACGACGTCTTCTTCACCACCTGCATGGCCGTGGCGATCATGCCGCCGATGTCGCTGGTCGTCGCCGGGATGATCATCGTGTTACTCGACTTGGCGAGGTGGCCGAACTGGGTGATGTACTGCTCGGCGACGCGCAACTGGACGGCTTCGGTGCCGCCCGGCATCTGCATCGCGGCGGCGACCTCGCGAATGCCCTCGGCCGTGGCGCGGGCGACGGCCATGATGGCCGAGGCTTCGCCTTCCGCCTCGTTGATCTGCTGCTGACGCCGGGCCTCCGAGGCCTTGATCACTTCCTGCTTGGCGCCTTCCGCCGTGTTGACGGCGGCGTCGCGCTGCCCTTCGGAGGTCAGAATCACCGCGCGCTTCTCGCGCTCGGCGCGCATCTGCTTCTCCATCGCGGCGAGCACGTCGGAGGGCGGCGTGATGTTCTTGATCTCGTACCGCAGCACCTTCACGCCCCAGGGGTCGGTCGCCTTGTCCACCTCGCTCACGACCTGGGTGTTGATGTTGGTGCGCTCCTCGAACGTCTTGTCGAGGTCGATCTTGCCGACCTCGCTGCGCAGGGTGGTCTGCGCCAGCTGCGAGATGGCGAAGTGGTAGTCCTGGATGCCGTAGGACGCGCGCTCCGGGTTCATCACCTTGAGATACAGCACGCCATCGACGCCCACCTGGACGTTGTCGCGCGTGATGCACACCTGGGCCGGGATATCGAGCGCGTTCTCCTTGAGGGAGTGCTTGTAGCGGACGACGTCGATGAACGGGACCAGGATGTGGAAGCCGGCATCGAGCGTGCCGGCGTACCGCCCAAGGCGTTCGACGACGTAGGCGCTCTGCTGAGGGACGACGATCGCCGTCTTGGCCACGATGACCAGGACGAGAATCGCGAAGATGATCAGGACAATCAGGCCTTCCACGTTCAGAGCGCTCCTTCGCGGCGGATCGAGATGGTCAGGCCGTCCACCGACGTCACCAGGCAGCGCTCGCCGGGGGTGATCGGGTCCGTCCCGAGATTGCGGGCCGTCCAGACCGTGCCGCGCAGTTGCGCGCGGCCCAGTCCTCCCGCCGGGATGCCGTCCATGGCGACCGCGACCTCGCCGCGAAGGGAGTCGATGTCGCTCGAACGGGGTGTCCTTGCTTCCATCAAACGCAGGAGTGGGGTCCGGAAGAACACCAGGGCCGCGATCGACAGGACCGAGAACAGCAGCCACTGCACCCACGCCGGGCCACCCACCCCCATCGTCGTCAGGCCGCCGACCAGCAGCGCCCCGATGCCGAAGAAGAGAAGGAAGAACCCGCCAGGGGTCGCGAGCTCGAGCCCCGTGAGCAGCAGGCCGAGGACCACCCAGTACCACCAGATCATCCGGACGCTCCGTAGTGAAGGACCTCGGCATTATAGGTGCCATGCCAGTCTCGCCGTCGGCTATTCGACAGGCATCCACCAGATGACACGTGCGCATGCAGGGGATCTGGCGGGCGTGACAGGCTTATGACACAATCCCGCCCGGTTTATGGCGGACTCTTGCGCACGCTCGTTTCAAGCGCCGAGGGAAGGGGCGGACCCGCCCCGCGGGCATCACATTGCCCGGCACCCAGCCGCCAGCTCACGAGACTCAATCCAATGCCTGTTGTGCGTAGCCTGGTCACGAGTGCACTGACTCTCGCTGGCGGCCTGATGGTCGCCGCCCCGGCCCTGGCCCAGGAGCATCGCCCTGGTGGCGAGGCCAACCTGATTCTTCCCGACCTCAATTCGGTGCAGTTCCTCGGCATGGGTGGCCACACCCTGCTGCTGGCCGGACTCGTGGTCAGCGCGCTGGGCCTGCTGTTCGGCCTGTCGATCTACCGGCAGCTGAAGAACCTGCCCGTCCACTCGTCGATGCGCGAGATCTCCGAACTCATCTACGAGACCTGTCAGACGTACCTGCAGCAGCAGGGCAAGTTCCTGATGATCCTGTGGCTGTTCATCGGCGCCATCGTCCTGCTGTATTTCGGGCGGTTGGCCCACACCATCGACCCGGTCACCGGCGCCGACGTCTACGGCTTCCCGCCGATCAAGGTCGCGGTCATCCTGCTGTTCTCGCTCATCGGCATGGCCGGATCCTACGGCGTTGCGTGGTTCGGCATTCGCGTCAACACCTTTGCCAACTCCCGCACCGCGTTCGCCGCCCTCGAAGGCAAGCCGTATCCCTGCTACGCCATTCCGCTGAAGGCCGGGATGAGCATCGGCATGGCCCTGATCTCGGTCGAGCTGTTGTTGATGCTCATCATCCTGCTGTTCGTGCCGGCCGACTACGCCGGCCCCTGCTTCATCGGCTTCGCCATCGGTGAGTCGCTCGGGGCCGCCGTGCTGCGCATCGCCGGTGGCATCTTCACCAAGATTGCCGACATCGGCTCCGACCTGATGAAGATCGTCTTCAAGATCAAGGAAGACGATGCCCGCAACCCCGGCGTCATCGCCGACTGTGTCGGTGACAACGCGGGCGACTCGGTCGGCCCCAGCGCCGACGGCTTCGAGACCTACGGCGTCACCGGTGTGGCGCTCATCACCTTCATCATGCTGGCGGTCCGGGAGCCGGAGGTGCAGGTGCAGCTGCTGGTCTGGATCTTCATGATGCGCATCATCATGGTCATCGCCAGCGGGTTGTCGTACTTCCTCAATGAAGGCATGGCCAAGGCGCGCTACGCCGCGGCGGCCACGATGAACTTCGAGCACCCGCTGACCAGCCTGGTGATGTTGACGTCCGGCGTCTCGGTGGTGCTGACCTACATCACCTCCTACCTGCTGATTCCGGTCATCGGTGGCGACACGACGCTGTGGTGGAAGCTCGCCAGCATCATCACCTGCGGCACGCTGGCCGGCGCGATCATCCCCGAGTTCGTCAAGATCTTCACGTCGGTCAGCTCCGGCCACGTCCGCGAGGTGGTCAGCAGTTCGGAGGAGGGCGGCGCCAGCCTGAACATCCTCTCGGGCCTGGTCGCCGGCAACTTCTCGGCCTACTGGCTCGGCCTGATCATCGTGTTCCTGATGGGCGTCGGCTACTACGTCAGCCTGATGGGGCTGGACGGCCTGATGGTGGCCCCGGCCGTGTTCGCCTTCGGCCTGATTGCCTTCGGCTTCCTCGGCATGGGGCCGGTGACGATCGCCGTCGACTCGTACGGTCCGGTCACCGACAACGCCCAGTCGGTCTTCGAGCTCTCGACCATCGAGGCCGTGCCCGGCATCGAGCAGGCCATCAAGAAGGATTTCGGCTTCACCCCGAACTTCGAACTGGCCAAGCAGTTCCTCGAGGAGAACGACGGCGCCGGCAACACCTTCAAGGCGACGGCCAAGCCGGTGCTGATCGGCACGGCCGTGGTCGGCGCCACCACGATGATCTTCTCCATCGTCATGGTGCTCACCGAGGGGCTGCGTCCCGAGCTCGTGGCGCGGCTGTCGATTCTCCACCCGCCGTTCCTGCTCGGCCTGATCACCGGTGGCTCCATCATCTACTGGTTCACCGGCGCGTCGATGCAGGCGGTGACCACCGGCGCGTATCGCGCCGTGGAGTTCATCAAGGCCAACATCAAGCTCGATGACGGCGCCGAGAAGGCCTCGGTCGAGGACAGCCGGAAGGTCGTGGCCATCTGCACGCAGTACGCCCAGAAGGGGATGTTCAACATCTTCCTCGGGGTGTTCTTCGGGACGCTGGCCTTCGCCTTCTACGAGCCGTTCTTCTTCGTCGGCTACCTCGTCTCGATCGCGCTCTTCGGGCTCTACCAGGCCATCTTCATGGCCAACGCCGGCGGCGCCTGGGACAACGCCAAGAAGATCGTCGAGACCGAACTGAAGGCCAAGGGCACGCCGCTGCACGACGCCACCGTCGTCGGCGACACCGTCGGCGACCCGTTCAAGGACACGTCGTCGGTCGCGATGAACCCGGTGATCAAGTTCACCACGCTCTTCGGCCTCCTGGCCGTCGAACTCGCGGTGAGCATGAAGGGCGCCGACTATGCCCACACCGGCCTGACTATCGCCATGACCATCGGCTTCCTGCTGGTCTCGATGTTCTTCGTGCACCGCTCGTTCTACGGCATGCGGATCTCGAACAAGACGTAGACAGGGCTCAGGGCCCTAGGCTCAGGGCTCAGACGAGCAGGCTCTGGGCTCAGGGCTCACGGAGGGCTCGGGCAGGAGAGCGTGGAAGCACGGGAGGCCCGGGAGCTGACACGCGTCCGGGCCTTTCGCATGTCGCCTCTTCCGGCATCAGCGTGTGTCCACCCGTTGGTGCACCATGCGGGCGACCTGCGCGACGCGCGGATGCAGGCCGTCCACATGTCCATCGCGCCCCGGGCCTCGTCCGACCTGACCCGCGACACGCGCCCTACGGAGCCCCGAGCCCTGAGCCGTGAGCCCTCGGCCTGCCCTTCTGAGCCCAGAGCCCAGAGCCCAGAGCCTCCTCGTGTAGCCTTGTCGCCATGGAATCGGTCCGCTCGCAGTTTCCCGCCCTGACGCGCATCCACCAGGGCCACCCGGTGGCGTACTTCGACGGCCCCGGTGGCACGCAGGTCCCCATGGCCGTCGTCGACGCCATCGGTGACTACCTGCTGCATCACAACGCCAACACCCACTGGGTCTATCCGAGCAGCCAGGAGACCGATGCCCTGCTGCACGACGCGCGACAGGTCTTCGCGGCGTTCTTCAACGCGCCTGACCCGGCGTGGGTGAGCTTTGGCCAGAACATGACCACGATCACGTTCCACCTCGCGCGGGCACTGGCGCGACAGTGGGGCGCGGGTGACGAACTGATCGTCACCGAGCTCGATCACCACGGCAATGTCGACCCGTGGCGTCATGCCGGCGAGGATGCCGGCCTCACCGTCCGCACCGTGCCCCTGGCGGCCGACGGCGTGTCGCTCGACATGGACGCACTGGCCTCGATGCTCTCGCCACGCACGCGCCTGCTCGCCGTGGGTGCGGCCTCCAACGCCATCGGCACGATCACCGACGTGGCCGCCGCGACGCGCCTCGCGAAGGCCGCGGGCGCGCTCGTGTTCGTCGATGCCGTGCACTACGCCCCGCATGCCCTGGTCGACGTCCAGGCCCTCGGGTGCGACATGCTCGCGTGCTCGTCGTACAAGTTCTACGGACCGCATCAGGGCATCCTGTGCGCGCGCCCCGACCTGATCGCGTCGTTGCGCCTGCCGAAGCTTCGTCCGGCGCCCTCGGCGCCACCCGACAGCCTCGAGACCGGCACCCAGAGCCACGAGGGCATCGTCGGCGCGGCCGCGGCGGTCCGGTTCCTCGCCTCCGTGGCGGGACCGGTCTCCGATGCGCCGCAGGCGCTGCGGGCGGCGCTGGTCGAGAGCTACACGCGGCTGCACGACGACGCCGCGATGCTCACGCGGTCACTGTGGGAGGGACTGGGCACCGTGACCGGCGTGACCCGCTACGGCCGCCCGCCGGGGCAGCCACGGACGCCGACGGTGTCGTTCGTGGTGGCCGGACACACCAGTCACGCGGTCGCGGCACGCCTCGTGGACCATGGGCTGTTCGTGTCGTCCGGGGACTTCTACGCCCAGACCCTGGTCGAGCGCCTGGGCCACGGGCAGGACGGCCTGATCCGCATCGGCTGTGCCTGCTACACCACCAGCGACGAAATCGACCGGTTGATCGCGGCGGTCGATTCGCTCTGATTCAGAATTCAGAATTCACAATGAAGGTCGGGCCGTAGGCCTCGAGGGCTCCGATCGAAGATCGAAGGCCGAAGGCCGAAGGCCCAAGGCCCAAGGTTCAAGGACCGGCGGAGCCGCCTAGTGCACGCGTCCGTCGGTGCCCGTCATCGCATGCGCGGCGGTCGGCGCCGCCGCGTCGACCAGCGGCGGCAACTGACCGGCGTATCGCTCGAGCACCGTCCGCAGGTCGTCGAAGCGCAACGGTTTGGGCAGGTAGTCGTCCATGCCGGCGTCGAGGCAGCGCTGGCGGTCGCCTTCCATCGCGTTGGCCGTCAGGGCGACGATCACGGTGCGACGCCCGCCCTGCGTCTCGCGCTGGCGGATCAGGCCGGTCGCCTGGTAGCCGTCACACTCGGGCATCTGGCAGTCCATCAGGACGAGGTCGTACGGCAGGCGGCCGAGCGCCTCGACGGCTTCGAGGCCGTTGCCCACGGCATCGACACGATGTCCGAGCTTGTCGAGCATGCGCACGACCACGCGCTGGTTCACCGGATTGTCCTCGGCCAGCAGGACGCGCATGCGGCGGGCGCTGGTGCCCACCTGGGCGCCCGCGGCGGTCGCCGGCGGCGCGCCGATCTCGCCCGGCGCGCCCGTACCTGGCGCCTGCGCCAGTGTGAGGGCCTGCGTCAGCGCCTGCAGCAGGTACCGCTTCTTCACGGGCTTGGTGACCAGGCCGGCGAAGCCGCGTGACGTGGCCTCGTCGAGGCCGCCTGGCAGCACGATGGACGACGACAGCAGCAGCGGCAGCGCGGCGGTCGACGGTCTGCCGCGCATGAGGTTGCCGAGCGTGAAGCCGTCGATGCCCGGCATCTGCTGATCGAGGATCGCGAAATCGAAGGGCGTGCCGGCCGTGTCGGCCTCGTCCAGGGCGGCCATGGCCACCTGTGGCGTCGAGGCGCAGGTCACCTCCACGCCCCACGCCATGAGCAGGCTGCGGAACACGTGCAGGCTGATGTCGTGGTCGTCGACGCACAGCGCCCGCTTGCCGCGCAGCTGCGCCGTCACGACGGTGTCGCTCGCGAGCGCGATCCGTTCGGCGCGCACCGTGAACCAGAACGTGCTGCCCTGGCCGGGCACGCTGCGCACCCCGACTTCGCCGCCCATCGCTTCGGCGAGCTGCCGACTGATCGCCAGGCCGAGGCCCGTGCCGCCATACTTGCGCGTCGTCGACGCGTCGGCCTGCGTGAAGGGCTGGAAGAGGCGCTGCTGGATGTGGGTCGGGATGCCGACGCCGGTGTCCACGACCTCGAAGCGAATCGTCGTGCGTGCACCGATGGCTTCGTCCACGCTGACGCGCGCGCTGACCGAGCCGAACGTGGTGAACTTGACGGCGTTGCTCAGGAGGTTGAGCAGGACCTGCCGGATGCGGCCCGGATCGCCCTTGACCATCTGCGGCACGTCGGGCGCGGCGAAGCCGCCGAACTCGAGGCCCTTCTTGCGCGCCGGTTCGGCGACCAGGTCGAGGGCGTCCTCGAGGATGGCGCGCACGTCGAAGGTCACCGCTTCGAGCGCGAGCTTGCCCGCCTCGATCTTCGAGAAGTCCAGGATGTCGTTGATGATCGTCAGCAGGTGCTCGGCCGATCCGCGCACGGCATCGGCGAACTCGCGCTGCTCATCGTTCAACGGCGTGTCCAGCAGCAGGCCGGTCATCCCGATGATGCCGTTCATCGGCGTGCGGATCTCGTGACTCATCGTGGCGAGGAACCCGCTCTTGGCGGCCGTGGCGGCCAGCGCGGTGTCGCGCGCCTGGGCGAGCTCGACGGCCTGGCGTTCGAGTTCGGCGAGGTAGCGGGCCCGGTCCGCCTCGGCCACCGTCTCGACGGTGTTGTCCTGCACGAACGACCAGACCATCGGCGTGCCCTGCGCGTCCCGCATCAGCGTGCCGGTCAGCAGCACCGGGAGTTCGCCGCCATCGCGGGTACGCAGCCGCGTCCGATAGGGCCCGTAGGCGCCGTGCTCCTGCAGCTCGCGCGTCTGCTGCTCGATGAGCGCCTGGTCGGTCAGCAGGTCGGTGGGCGCGATCAGTGACAGCTCGTCGGAGGTGTACCCGAGCATGCCGAGCAGCGCCGGGTTGGCGTGTTCGATCTGCCGCGCGCCACGCGACAGCATGAGACCCAGGGGCGACGTGAGGAACAGGCCCCGGAACTGGATCTCGGAGGCCATCAACTGATCCCGCACCACGGCCAGCGCCCGGAACGACGCCTGCAGCGAGGCGTTGCTCGTCGTCAGGGCCTCGGCATGCTCGCGGCTCACGGCGTAGACGCGCGTGGCGACGCCGGCGACGCCGGCCAGCAGCACGCCGAGGACGAGCACGAGGCGGGGCAGTCCACTGAGCTGATCGGCCAGCAGCAGCGGTGTCGGGGTCACCGACATGGTGAGATGTGCGCCACCCGGCAGGCGGATGTCGGCCGTGTCGGTGAAGCTCTGGTCGAAGACGCCCACGGGCGCGGGCGCCTGGTGCGCGTGGACCTCCTGACCGTCCTTCCACGTGACGCGCACGGCGTAGGGCGAGGCCCGGGTGACGCGCGGCAGGAGCGTGGCCAGGCCGTAGGATGCCGTCAGGACGCGCGTCGTGCGCCCGTCGGCGTCGCGCAGGCCCAGCACCGTCGAATAGCCACGATGCGCCGGCGGCAACGTCCGGCTGGGCGAGTAGGCCACGGGCGCATGTGACCTCGCGGCGCGGTCGATGGCGCTCGTCCGCTCACGGGCGTGCAGGGCGTCGGGGCTGCGCAGGTGCGCGGTCAGCGAGGTAGGGACGACCCACAGCGGCCAGCCGGCGGTGTCGGCGATGACCAGGGACGTGAGGACGCCACCGTTGTCCCGCAGTTGGTCGCGGGCATCGGCCTCCCACGTCGTCTGACTGGCCACCGATCCGGATTCGAACCGAGACCGCATCCGCTCCAGGCCCGACTGCATCGTGGTCACCTGCTCGTTCAGCGCGTCGCGCAGGCGGGTCGTCTCGGCAGTGGCCTGCCGACGCACGCCGGCGCGCTCCTGCGAGTGCAGGGCCTGGGAGAAGATGACCGCGCACGCACTCACGAACACCGTGATGGCCAGCGGCAACCAGCGCTGCCAGGTCGTCTCGCCGCGCAGGATCCGGTCCGACAGCACGGCCGTGGCCACGATGAGGCAGCAGGCCGACAACTGCGGTGACATGAGGAGGTAGCGCAGCCAGCTGTCCATGGCGCCGGACGAGGCCCACGTCACGAGACTGGTGGTGGCCAGGAAGGCGAGCAGCAGGCTGCCCCAGACCTGGATGAGCGTGGTCCGCGCCGGGACCGCCGCCAGGCGTGCCGGCAACGGCAGCCCGATCAGGGCCGTCACGGCGATGCTGAGCATCGCCTGGCGCGCCGGCACGAGTGGCTGCAGCGCGGCGACGTGCGGGCCGAGCGACGGCAGGAGGTCGAGGGCCGTCTGCAGCAGGACCATGACGCCCGTGCCGGCGAGCGCGATCGTGGCCAGACGCGTCGCCAGCCAGCGCCGTCCCTGCGCCGCGGCGAGGATGGCGGCGACCGCCGGCGTCATCAACGCGATGGTGACGGCATGCAGGGCGAGGCCCAGCGGGCCCGTGAAGAGGTTGGCGGCCCTGGCCAGCGCGGCGGCCAGCCCGAGCAGGCAGGTCAGGAGCGCCACCACCAGCAGGCCGAGGCTGGTGCGATGGGCGGAGGGGGAGAGGGCGTCTGACATTGCAGGCTGGGAAACACCTTTGGGTGGTGTCCGCCTGTACATCGGCCTGCGGGGGTGGAAGTTTACCTACCCGAGGTCAGGCCGTGCGGGCCGGCGGGTCGGACCATCGGCCCAGCATCGTGTGGAGATCGTCGCCGCGCAGGGGCGTGGTGAGGTAGTCGTCGAAGCCGTCGCATGCCAGGGCCGAGACTCGCCGCGGCGAACAGAGCGGCGCCGTGCCCGCGAGGACAACGGCGCCGGCAGGGCCACGCTCTCGAGCGACAGGTCGCTCGTGATCACGAGCGACGTGGTGTCACGAACGCTGGCGGAGCCCTCTCACCTTCATCGGCAATCCGAACAGATCGATGAAGCCGCGTGCTGCGGTGACGTCGTAGTTGGCCATGGCGAAACTGGCCAGGCTCGTGTCGTAGAGCGACTGCGGCGACGTGGCGCTGACGGCGGTGGCGCGGCCCTTGTACAGCTTCACCTTCACCTGGCCCGTCACCACCTGATTGGCGTGGTCCACGAACGACTGGAGGGCCTCACGCAGGGGGTGGAACCACTGGCCGTAGTACACGAGCTCGCCGTACTTGAGGGCGATGCGCTGCTTCTCGTGATAGAGCTCGCGCTCGAGGCAGATCTGCTCGAGGGCCTTGTGCGCCTCGTAGAGGATCGTGCCGCCGGGCGTCTCGTAGACGCCGCGGCTCTTCATGCCGACGAGGCGGTTCTCGACCAGCGTCACCTGACCGACGGCGTGGCGCCCGCCGATCTCGTTGAGCAGGGCGATGAGGGCGTGGCCCTTGCCGTGGAACTTCTTCTTGTTGACGGCGACCGGCACGCCGGCCTCGAAGTCGATGGTGACGTACTCGGCGCGGTTGGGCGCCTTGGAGGGCGGCACCGAGATCGTGTAGACACGCTCGTTGGGCTCCGCGGCCGGGTCCTCGATTTCGGCGCCCTCGTGACTGATGTGCCAGAGGTTGCGGTCCTGCGAGTAGATCTTCTTCTTGGTCTGCAGGATCGGGATGCCGTGGGCCCGCGCGTAGTCGATGGCGGTCTCGCGGTCGGTGAGGCCATCCTCGAGGAACTGCGGATCCTTCCACGGCGAGATGATCGACAGCTCGGGGTTGAGCGCCAGGTAGGTCAGCTCGAAGCGCACCTGGTCGTTGCCCTTGCCGGTCGCGCCGTGGGCGACGGCGTCGGCGCCGACCTTCTGCGCGTACAGCACCTGATGCTTGGCGATGAGCGGCCGCGCGATGCTCGTGCCGAGCAGGTAGTCCTGCTCGTACGTCGCATGCGCCCGCAGCATCGGGAAGCAGTAGTCCTCGGCGAACTCCTTGCGCAGGTCCTTGACCAGGACGGCGTCGGCGCCGCTCTTCTTCGCCTTGTCCTCGATGGCCGTGAGCTCGTCGCCCTGGCCGAGTTCGGCGGCGAAGGCGTAGAGCTTGACCCCCGGGTAGCGTGACTTGAGCCACGGCAGGATGACGGACGTGTCGAGCCCACCCGAGTAGGCGAGGACGATCTTCTTTGGCGCGGACGGAGCACTCATAAGCAGGTCAGTATAGGAGCAATTCAGGCGGATCCTGCGACATTCGGCATGCAGAATGCAGCGCGGGGCGGGCCATGCCACGTCACCGGCCTGTCAGCTGCCCCGAGGGCTCGTCTGCGGGAGCCTGGCGGTGTTCGCTGCGCGCTCCATTCTTCACTCTTCAGGTCGCCGTTCACCCTCAGTTGTTCAGAATTCGTAGGCGATCCCCACCGCGGGAATGATCGGCAGCTGCTTCTCCGACAACCGGCCGACCACGAACGTGCGCGTGTCGATGCTCGCGCTGACCTGCCGGTAGTTGGCGGCATTGGTCGCGTTGAGCGCCTCGGCGAACAGCAGCAGCCGCCCGCGCGGCAGCGGCACGCGGTAGCGCACCCGCAGGTCGAGCCGGCCGTAGTCGGGCAACCGCAGCGCATTGCGCTCGGCGGCGAGGACGATGCGGCCGTCGGCACGCGGGCCGAACCACCCCTCGTAGGGCCAGTTGGTGGCCACACGCAGCGTCGTGGCGGCATCCCACCGCTCGCCAATCTGCGTCGTGGCCGACACGGTGACGAGGTGGCGCTGATCGAAGGCGCCGGCAAACGACGGGTCGATGGCGCTCCCATAGGTGGTGCGCCCGTACCCGTAGCCGATCCAGCCCGACCAGCGCACGCCACGCACGCCCGGGGCCGACTGGCGGCGCAGGAGGACCTCGGCCCCGCGGGCCTGACCCGTCCAGGCGTTGAGCCACGGCGCGCGCGGGTTGCCGCCGGCCAGTCGTCCCTCTGGCGTGAGCCGGAACTGTCGATCAGGCGTGTCGAGGCCGTCGGTCTCGCGACGGTCGTAGAGGTTCAGCGCGAGGCCCCACGCCCCGCGGCGCCATCCGAGGCCGACATCGAGGAGCCTGGCCCGTTCGAAGGCGAGCGTCGCCGTGCCGGCGGGTCCGAACCGCTGCAGGACGTCGGGTGACTGCCCATGTCGGCTGACCGCGGCGGTGATCGCGAGATCAGCCGACAGCGCCACCTGCGCCTGCGCCCAGCCGCCGACGAACGTCTCCAGCGCATGAAGGCGATCGGCGCGCAGCCCACCGCCCAGGGTGACGGCGCGATGCGGTGACCAGCGTGCGTGCACGTGGCCGCCGGTCAGCGTCTGCGTGCCCGCATGCGCCACGTCCGAGTCGGGCCGCCGCGTCGTCGGGTGATAGACCGTCGAGGCGCCGCGACTGGCGAAGCGCTGGACCTGGGCGGCGCCATCGAGCGACACCGATGGCGTCGGCGCCCATTCGACGATCGAGCGCGACAGCCACTCGTGCTCCGTGCCGGTGTCGAGGGGCAGGGCATCAGGGTTCTCGTTGCGGTAGCGGCTGGAGATGGCCGCCACGCGCTGCCGCACGACCCAGTGCGCACCGAGCTGGGCCTGCCAGGCGAGCGTGCCCATCGCCGTCTCGTTCTCGCCGACGGCGAGGGCGTTGGCACTCGTCCGTCGTCCGCGCTCGTCGTAGGCGGAGGTGCCGGCGAGCAGGCCGAGGCTCAGGCGTTGCCGCGTGCCGACGCGCGCGTCGACCTTGGCCTGCGCGTCGGTGAACTCGAACGTGCCGCTGACGTCGGGGTCGATGCGGCGGACGATCCACGAGGCATAGCTGCGCCGCACGCCGGCGATGAACGTCACGCGATCGGTCAGCAGCGGGCCTTCCAGGTATCCCGTCGAGGCAATGGCGCTGGCCATGGCGCGGCCGTGCACGCCGTCGCTGCGCCCGGGTCGCGTGCGAATCGACAGCTCGGCGCCCACCGTGTTGCCGAAGCGCTGCGGACCCGCGCCCGGTGTCAGGCTGGCGGCCTCGAGCAGGTCGGCGTTGAGCAACGCCACCGATCCGGTCTGTTCCACGCCGCGCACGGTGTGGACCAGCAGGCGACTCTTCACCTCGTCCAGCACCAGCCCGACCTGGCGGAACGGACTGCCGCGTACCGACAGCTCCGCGCGCAGTTCGTCGCTGGTCGCCACGCCGGGCAACTGCTGCAACGTACGGATCGGGTCGTCGAAGGTCACGCTGCGCAGCATGGCGAGCTCCTCGCGGCCGATCGCGATCTGCCCCGGCACCGCCGCTTCGGTCTCGCCCGCGGCAGGCCCGACCACCGTCACGGTCTCGGTGGCGCGTCGCTCGGGCGCGAGGCGCACGTGGAGCGGATCGGTGTGCGGCGGGGCCAGGCGCGCGGAGGCATAGCCATCGCGCGTGACGTCGACTGTCGACACGCAGGAAATCAGGCTCGCGAAGCCGGACAAATCCGTAATCACGGGCGCTGCCTGACCACACTGGACGATCGCGTCCGCGATGGCCGCGCCTGTGGCCGCGTCGGTGACCAGGACCCGCACGTTTGTGGCGGCGGCCGGGCGGGCAGCCTCGGGACGCGTCTGCGCGACCACCGTCGCCTCGCTGCAGACGAGGCTCCAGAGGCACGCGCCGAGGCGCACAAGACCCTTCATGGCGGCGACATTAGTCATGCAAGTCAGAACCATTTCCCGGGTCGGGGCCGAGTAGTTACGAGATTGTCCAACTTCCACTGGGTCATCAACTTAGCAGGATTCGACGACGCGCACTAACGGCTTGATTTGCGCGCCAAACTCGTCAGAATGCGAAACGCGGCGTCCCGTCGCGTCCGAGCCCATGACCCACGTCCTGATCGTCGATGACGAACCGGAGAGCCGTACCCGGCTGCGCGCCCTGCTGCAGGCGCACGGCCATGCGGTCTCCGAAGCGGCCAACGGACTGGACGCGCTCGCGATGGCCCGTCAGCATCCCCCGGACCTGGTCATCTCCGACATCCTGATGCCGCAGATGGACGGCTTCGCCTTGTGTCGGGCGTCACGAACGGATCCGGCGCTGGCGCGGGCCCCGTTCGTGTTCTACACCGGCACCTACGCCACCCCCAGGGACGTGGCGCTGGCCCTGAAGCTCGGCGCCTCCCGGTTCCTCGTCAAGTCGGCTGCGGCCGAGGAGATCATCCGCACGATCACGGACGCCCTCGCCGATGGCGCGCCGCCTGCGGCCCCCGAGGCGCTCCCGGAACCCACCGAGACCGAGTCCTGGCGGTTGTACAACGAGTCGCTCATCGCCACGCTCGAACACCGCAACCTGGAACTGGCCGACGAGGTGCGCGCGTTGCGTCCCCTGACGGCGGGACTCGAGCACCTGCCGGCGCTCGTCAGCCTCACCGACTCCCGCGGCCGCATCACCTACGTGAACCGCCGCTTCGAGGCCGTCACGGGCTTCAGCCGTGATCAGGTGCAGGGGCAGACGCACGCCATCCTGCGCACGCGTCACGTCGATGCCGGGCTCGGCTTCGAGATCCGCGCCGCGCTGCTGGCCGGGCAGGAATGGCGCGGGGAGTTCGAGCAGCAGCGCCGCGACGGCTCGCTGTTCTGGGAGCGGACCGTCATCTCGCCCGTGCACGACGATGCCGGCACGGTGACGCATTTCCTGCGGCTCTCCGAGGACGTGACCGACGAGAAGCTGGCGGCTCGCGCCCGCGAGGCCTTCGAGGCGCAGCGGCGGCAGTCCGAGCGCCTGGAGACGATCGGGCGTCTGGCCGGAGGTGTCGCGCACGACTTCAACAATCTGCTCACCATCGTCATCGGCCATACGCACCTCGTGCTGCAGCAGCTGCCGCCCACCGATCCGCTGCGCACCGATCTCGGGGCCGTGCTCGATGCCGCGACCCGGGGCGCGACCATCACGCGTCAGTTGCTGACGTACGCGCGCCGCGACCTGGTGCACCCGCTGCCGGTCGACCCCGGCCACGCCATCGCCGCGCTCGCGCGGTTGCTGCAGCGGATGTCGGGCGACGAGATTCGGCTGGGGTTCTCGCTCGGGCCCGACATCTGGCCCATCCTGATCGACCCGTCCCGGTTCGACGAACTCGTCGTGAATCTCGTCGCGAACGCCCGCGACGCGATTCGCGGTCCGGGCGCCATCGACGTGTCGCTCGCCAACGTCTCCTGGACGCAGACCCTCGCCGCCGGCCACGGCGGGCTGCCCCCCGGCGACTACGTCCTCCTGCGCGTCAGTGACACTGGCAGTGGTATCCCCGCGGCGGCGCTGCCGCGCATCTTCGAGCCGTTCTTCACCACCAAGCCACCGGGCGAGGGGACAGGACTCGGCCTGAGCAGCGTGGTGGGGACCGTGGAACAGGCCGGGGGCCACGTGGAGGTCGAGCGGACCAGCGCCTCCGGCACGACGATGCTGGTGACCTTGCCGCGGTCCACCGTGCGCCCGGCAGCCGGCCCCGGCCCCGCACCGGCGACGCCCCTCGAGGGCACCGAGCGCATCCTGCTGGTGGAGGACGAGCCGGCCGTCCTGGAGCTGATGCGCCGCACCCTCGAGTCGTACGGCTACACCGTGCTGCACGCGAGCACGCCGGAGCGGGCCCTGCGTGCGATGGCCGACCGCGACGCGCATGTCGACCTCCTGCTGACCGACGTGGTCATGCCCGGCATGAACGGCCGTGAACTGGCCACGCAGTTGCAGGGACGCGACCCGCGCCTGCGCGTGCTGTTCATGTCCGGCTACAGCAGTGACGTCGTTGCCGAGCGGGGCCTGGTGCCGGCGGGTGTCTCGCTGATCACCAAGCCATTCAGCCCGACCGCGTTGGCGGCCCGAGTGCGTGCCACGCTTGACGCGCCGCCGCCCGCGGCCGAGTGACGGTGGTGAGGACCGGCCTCGGCACAGCGGCGAATCGGTAAGGCTGCGCCTCATACCGGCGCTGCGCGAGCTGGCCGCCGCCACGCTGGCGGCCCGCGGTTTCGACGCGCTGCAGGCAGGGTCGCCCGCCGACGCCATCGCGATCGTGGAAGCCCACGCCGGCACCCTCCACCTGCTGCTCTCGGATGTCGTCATGCCCGGCGGCAGCGCCATGACGATCGTGGAGTCGCTGCGCCAGCGGCACCCGTCGGCGCGACTGCTCTTCATGAGTGGGTGCCCGGCGGACGAGGCCGTCTGTCGCGGCGTCGTCACCGGCGAGGCCAACTTCCTGCAGAAACCCTTCACGCCGGACGGGCTGGCGCTGCGTGTCCGTGCCTGCTCGATCAACCACAGGGCCCGACCGGCGGGGCTTGAACGCCGCGGCACACACGCACTCGTGCGGCCGAGGGCTCGCCGTGCGCTACCATCGGGACGCGGAGACCTGCGCATGTTGACGATGAAGGAGATCACGCGGCTGTTCCGCGTGGAGCCGGGTTCCCGGCTGCGGCTGAAGCGGCACGACACGGCCTGGGCGGGTGACAAGGACCTGCAGCGGCTCAAGAGTGATGAGCTGAAGGAAAAGGCGAAGACGTTCGTCGAGCAGAACCTCGTCAAGCTCGCCGAAGCCCAGGAACGCCTGGCGGCCAACGACGTCTTCTCGGTGCTCGTCGTGCTGCAGGCCATCGATGCCGCCGGCAAGGACGGCATGGTCAAGCACGTGATGTCGGGCCTGAACCCGCAGGGCTGCAACGTCTTCAGCTTCAAGCGCCCGTCGGAGGAGGAGCTCGACCACGACTTCCTCTGGCGCTACTGGCGCGCCCTGCCCGAGCGCGGCCGCATCGGCATCTTCAACCGGTCGTACTACGAAGAGACCCTCGTCGTCCGCGTGCACCCGGAGGTGCTGGAGCGTCAGCGGCTGCCGCCGGGGCCGCGCGGCAAGGCCTTCTGGAATGCGCGCTACGAGGACATCAACAGCTTCGAGAAGCACCTGTCGCGCAACGGCACCCTGGTGCTGAAGTTCTTCCTCAACATCTCCCGGCGCGAGCAGAAGAAGCGCTTCATGGATCGCCTCGACAACCCGGACAAGCACTGGAAGTTCGAGATGGGCGACCTGCACGAGCGCGCCTTCTGGGACGACTACCAGACGGCATTCGAGGACACGCTCACCCACACCAGCACCGACTGGGCTCCGTGGTGGGTCATCCCGTCGGACAACAAGTGGGTGTCCCGGGCACTGGTGTCGGCGATCCTGACCGAAGCCATTCAGGGCCTGGGCCTGAAGCCGCGCAAGGTCTCCGAGGCGCAGCTGCAGGTGCTCGCCGAGGCGCGCAAGCAGTTGCTGGCGGAGCCCTGAGCATGCGCATCTCCCTCCCGGTGGTCGCCTTCGTGCTCGCGTCGGCGGTGCTCGGGACGGGAACGGCCGATTCGCAGGCTCCGGCGATCGGCGTCCAGCAGACGCTCGTCGGCCAGTTGCGCCTGAGCGCCGAGCAGATTGCCACGGTCCGCAGCGGGGTGCCCGTCGCCGTGGTGCTGCCCTCCGGGCTGGACCGCGAGGTCGCGGTGGGGGCCGCGGTGAGGGTCAATACGCCCGCCTCGCGCATGGTGGACGTGATCCGGGACATCGAGCGCCTCGAGCGCGGACGCGGCTTCCTCGCCACCCACAAGTTCTCGACGCCGCCAACGCTGGAGGACATGGCGGCGCTGCGCCTGCCCACCGAGGACGTGCGGGCGATTCGCAGCTGTCGTCCCGGCGACTGCGACGTGAAGCTGGGCCGGGCGGCCTTCGACGCGCTGTCGATGATCGACTGGAAGGCCCCCGACGTCAGCGGGCAGGTGCACCAGCTCGCGCGCGGCATGGTGCTCGAGTACCTCGGGCGCTATCGCGCCAACGGCAACGACGCGCTGCCGATCTACCTCGACTCGGAGCGTCCGCTGCACGTGGCGAAGGAGTTCGAGGATCTGGTGCGGAAGACGTCCGGCCTGACGGCGGAACTGCCGGAGGTCTCGCGGTACCTGCTCGAGTACCCGAAGGGGCGGCCGCCCGATGTCGACGACTACTTCTACTGGTCGCTGGGGGAGTTCGGCCTCAAGCCTGTGCTGCGGCTGAATCACGCCGTCATCCATCCCACGGGCCGCGCCGCCGGGCTGCAGTACGCCATCACCACCAAGCAGCTGTACGCCAGCCACTACTTCCACACGGCGATCGAGGTCCGCGTGCTGTTCGACGACCGCGAGCGCCCGGGACAGGGGCACTACCTCGTGGTGGTCAACCGCGCCCGGCTCGACGGGCTCACCGGGCTCTTCGGTCCGATCGTGCGCAGCAAGGCGCGCAACGGCGCCCGCAACGGCCTGCAGGCCGTGCTCGGCGGGATGAAGAAGCTGGCCGAGACGGGCCGCGCCGACTAGCAGATACGACTAGCGCGCAGGCCTCAGGGCCAGCGCGTCGGGCCCACTGGCGTCCACGCCCCGCCCTGGCGCCGGAAGTGCACACGCACGGGGCCCTTCCATCCGGGATGCGCCGTGCTGGTGCACGTCACGTGGGCTGAGGCGAAGGGTCATGGCAGGGTCGCCCCCGAGACCCATGGCTCCGCGGAAGGCCTAGCACTAGGGTTGAATTGGCGCAACCGCAGACCGTGCGACAGCATCACACGCGTGGCGCATGTGGGCTTCCAGCCACACGGCCCCACTTGCTAGACTGCGCTGGCACCCAGACGTCCAACGTGTCGTCACACCGACGAAAGGTATTTCCCATGCGTCGCTCCGGTCTTCTTGCCGTGGCTCTGCCCGTCGCGTGCCTGTTCGTGGTCGGCCCTCTTGCCGGATGCGCGGCCGAGCCGAGTCGCCGGCCGCTCCAGACCTCGCCGATCGCCACCGGCGCCGGCACCACCGAGTCGGTCCGCAAGCAGCTCGAGGGCACCTGGAGCCTCGTGAGCTTCACCGTCTTCGACGCGGCGGGCGCGTCGCGCCTCGTCGAGGCCTCGGGCAGCCTGCGCTACGACGCGTTCGGCAATCTCGATCTCACGGGCAAGGTGGCCGACCCGGCCTCGCCTCACGCGAGCGCGCTGCTGTTCAAGGGGCGTGCGGTGGTCGATGCCACCGGACAGCGCATCGTGCTGACCGACATCGAGGGCAACGTCGACGCCGCGGCGCTGCCGCCGCAGATGGCGCCCGACAAGGTCCGCCACTACGCCTTCGAGAACGACCGGCTCTTGCTCGAAACGCGTGACGGCGCCCGCGTGCTGGCCCGGACGGTCTGGACGAAGGTGCGGTAGACGACGATGCGACGCACGCCATGGCGGCGTTCCCCCAACACATGATCACGTTGCGCCCTGTCCATCGCCTGCTGACGCCGGTCGCGGTCGCTGCCGGCTTTCTCGCGCTCGGCGCGCCCGACCTTCGCGGTCAGGCGCTCCGGCTGCCCGACTCGCCTCCCACCGTTGCGCGTTCCACCACGACCGACGCTGCCCCGGCCACCCAGTCGGGGCGGCGCAAGGTGGGGCTGGCGCTCGGCGGCGGCAGCGCGCGGGGGTTTGCTCACATCGGCGTCCTCCGGTGGTTCGAAGAGCATCGCATCCCGGTCGACTACATCAGCGGCACGAGCATGGGCGGGCTGGTTGCCGGCGCGTATGCCAGTGGCATGAGCCCGGACGAAATCCAGGCCCTGATGAAGGAGGTCGACTGGGACCTCATGTTCATCGCCGACTCCCCGTACAAGTACAAGACCTTCCGCCGCAAGATGGACAAGCGGGCCTTTCCGTCGCAGCTCGAGTTCGGGCTGAAGGGGGGCCTGACCCTGCCGGGCGGCCTGAATCCCGGACAGCAGATTGCCCTGCTCTTCGATCGCATCGCCGTCTCGTATGGCGACATGGAGAGCTTCGACGACCTGCCGACGCCGTTCCGGTGCGTCGCCACCGACCTGAAGAACGCCGAGGCCGTCGTGCTCGGCAAGGGCTCGCTCGCGCAGGCCATGCGCGCCACGATGGCGATTCCCGGAGTGTTCACGCCGGTGAACTTCGAGAACTGGCTGCTGGTGGACGGCGGGGCGCTCAACAACATCCCGGCCGACGTCACCAAGAAGATGGGCGCCGACACCGTCATCGCCGTCAACGTCGGCGCCGACTCGGCCACCGAAGCGCAGACACGCGCGTCACTGGTCGCGCTGCTCGGTCGCACCATCGACACGATGATGACCACGAGCATCCGGCAGGCCCTCAAGGACGCCGACGTCATCGTCGACCCCGATCTCGTCGGCCTCACCTCGATGGACTGGCGGCGGAGCGGTGATCTCGCCGACCGTGGGTATGCGGCGGCCGAGGCGATGAAGGACACGCTGCTGCCGCTCGCCGTGGATCAGGCGACGTTCGACGCCTTCCAGGCCACCCGCCTGTCGAAGCGTCGCGACGTCTCCACCGCCGTGCCGGAGTTCCTCTCGGTCATCGGTGTCGACGACCGCGAGGAGACCTACATCCGCGAGACGCTCGCGCCCCTGCTCGGGCAGACCCTCGACTACGCACAGATCGCCGACCGGATCCTCACGGTGACCGGCACCGATCGCTACGAGTACCTGACCTATCGCCCCATCCGCACGGACGGCAAGGACGGCCTCGAGGTGCGCGCCCGACCCAAGCCCTATGGCCCGCCCTTCCTGCAGGTCAGTCCCGAGCTGACCAACGTCGACTCGAGCACGTTCTCGGTGAACCTGGGCGGCCGCATGATTGCCTACGACTGGGTCGGCACGGGGTCGGAAGTCCGCGTCGATGCCATCGTCGGGACGCGGCGGGGGCTCGCCGCGGAGATCTGGCGGCCCCTCGGCAACTCGCCGGTGTTCGTCGCGCCACGGGCCTACTATCAGCGCACTCCGCGCAACGGCTATCTGGACGACCGCCTCGTGGCCGAGTACCGCTTCACGCGAACTGGCGGGGGTGTCGATCTCGGCGTCACGGCAGGCCGACACGCCGAGGTCCGTCTCGGTGTCGACGTCGCTGACGTCGGAGGCCGCGTCCGTGTCGGATCGCCGCTGCTGCCCGAGGTCAACGGCACCGAGAAGTACGGCACGCTCGCCTTCGTGTGGGACAACCAGACGAGCCCCGTGGTGCCCACCAGGGGCCACTTCCTGCGGAGCCGGCTGCGCTACTTCTTCGGCGCGCCGGCGGCGACCGGTGGCGCGGCGCAGACCGTCATCACGAGCCCGCAGGAATTCTGGCAGGGCGAAGTCACCGGCTCGTGGTTCCGACGGGTCCATCGCGAGGACCGGCTCTTCGTGAGCTACGGCCTCGGCAGTTCGTTCGGCGAGCAGCCTCTGATCAACGATTTCTCGCTCGGTGGCCCGCTGCGCCTCAGCGCGTTCAACGGCGACGAACTGCGCTCGAGCAACTACGTGCTCGGCGGTCTCGGCTATCTGAAACGCGTCGGCCGGATGGCCGACGTGCTGGGCGGCAACATCTATCTCGGCGGCTGGTTCGAGTCGGGCAGCGCCCACACCGAGTGGGGTGACATGACCTATCGCAGCAGCGTCTCGCTGGCCGGGGTGATGGAGACGTTGCTGGGGCCGGTGTATCTCGGGACGGCGTTCGACTTCGACGGTCGCTACCGCTTCTACATCGGGATCGGGCCGCTGTTCCGGTAAGGCCTCGCACGAGCCTCCTCGTCCCGCACCGGAGCGGTTCCGCGTCTCAGTCCTGCCCCGCGAGGAACCGCTCCATCCCGCCCGCACTCATGAACGAGGCGCGCCGCACCACGCGGCCGGCGCCGTCCACCACGATGACGCTGGGGATGCCGTACACCTCGTAGCGCTGCGCCACGTCGGGGTGTCGATCGATGTCGATCTGCAGCGGCACATAGCCCTCCTGCACGGCCGCGACGATGGCCGCGTTCGGCCACACGTCGTGCGTCATCGTCACGCACGGGGGACACCAGTCCGCCATGAAGTCGACGAGCACCGGGCGGTCGAGGCGTCGCGCCTCAGCCAGGGCGGTCTCGATCTCCGTGTGCCACACGATGGCACTCGCCGGCGGCGCCGCGCCGGTCCACTGGTACCAGCGTCCCTTCAGCATCGGCCACTGCGCGAACAGCACCACGCTGATGGCGAAGATCCAGACGATCGTGTGGCCAGACCATCGTCGTTGCCCCATACCAGCACCGTAGCACGCGCCGGTGGCCCGCCCGGTCCGTGCGAGATCCGCGCCCGCAATGCCCTGAACCGCATCGTGGCGCGGGAACCGCTGATGGCCGATGCGATTCGCGTCGATCCCATTGTCTCGCGCGGCAGCGTCGACCTCCGTGCCGTGGTCGTCGGCTCGGACCGCGACGCCGCCGACCTGCAGCGTCGACTGGCCACGGCGCTGGTGGCCGCGACCGGCGCGGACGCGCACGTGCAGGTGCGGGCCGTGCAGCAGGCGACCCTCGCCGAACGCGCCCGGGAGAACAGTGGCCGCGTCGACATCCCGGTCGAGCGGGTGACGACGGCCGCGTCCGTGCGTGCCATCGACCAGGCGATCGAGGCCGCCCTGCGGACGCACCTGCCGCCGACCGAGCATCTGCTCGATGCCCGGGCCGAGTTCCTGCGGGGCCATGCGCGCGACGCGCAGGTGCGCGAGCGCCTCCTCACCACGTGGCCAGGCCAGGTCGGGAGCCGTGTCTCCCGCCACCCCTGGCACCGTCGTCGCTCGCTGAGCCCTCCGGCTCCCGACTCCCGACCTACTTGCCTCCCTCGGCGAGCCAGCGGGCCAGCCACGCGTGGACCTCGGCGTAGAAGAACCGGCTGTTCTCCGCGCGGAGGATCCAGTGGTTCTCCTCGGGAAACACGATGAGGCGACTGGGCACGTGCATCCGCTGCAGGGCCGCCCACAACTGGAGCGCGTTGTTGGCCGGGACGCGGTAGTCGCGTTCGCCCACCGTGACCAGCATCGGCGTCTTCAGCTGACCTGCGCGAAACAGCGGGGACTGTCTGGCCCACGTGGCCGGGTCCTCCCAGACCGGGGCGCCCATGTTGCGCTCGCGGGCGTACGCGATGTCGCTCGTGCCCCATTGCGCGGCGAGATCGAACAGGCCGGCATGACTGACGAGCGTGCGGTAGCGGGTCGTGGTCACGGCCATCCAGTTGGCGAGATGCCCGCCGTACGACGCGCCGGCCGCCACCTGTCGCGTCGCGTCGATGAACGGGTACCGCGCGATGGCCTCGTCGGCCGCCTGGTTGATCTCGAGTGCCGGGCCCTCGAGCGGGTCACCCTGGATGCGCTGGGCGAAGGCCTCGCCGAAGCCCGTCGATCCCATGTAGTTGGTCAGCAGGACGACGTAGCCAGGGGCCCCGAGCAGGTGGTAGTTCCATCGCAGCACCCACTCGTCGCGCCACGCCCCATGCGGACCGCCGTGCATGAGCACGAGCAGCGGGTACTTCTTCGCGGGGTCGAAACCGGCCGGCCGCACCAGCAGGTTGTGGAGGCGGGCGCCCCGCGTGCTCGTGAACCAGAACGTCTCAGGCGTCGGGAGATCCAGCGCGCGGAGGCGTTCCGTCGTGAAGCGGGTGAGCGGCGTGCGACCGCCGGACGCCAGATCCACCCGCACCACCTCGGGAGGCTGCACGGCACTCTGCCACAGGCATACCGCCAGCGGCGCGGGTGCCGAGCCGCCGACGTCCAGGCCGGTCAGCGTGCCTGCATCGAGGGTGCCGATCTCTTGCGGCGTGCCCCCGGTGGCCGCCATCGTGTACAGGCGCTCGTGGCCCTGGTCCTCGGCGGTGAAGAAGATCCGGCTGCCGTCCGGCGAGAACCGCGGGGCGCCGATCGCACGATCGAGTGTGGTCCCGAGCAACTGGCGGTTGGCCATGTCCGGCCAGGTCCATCGCACCAGCCGCGTCATGGAGTACACGCGAGGGCTCCGGGGCTCGACCTGCGCGTACAGCGCACGGCCATCCGGCGAGAAGACCGGGCTGCCGTAGCTGTCGCCATCGGTCGTCAGTCGGCGTGGGGGACCTCCGTCGGCCGGCACGAACCACAGGGAGTCGACCACGTCGGCCCGAGCGGCCTCGTGGCGGTTGCTGGTGGCGGCAAACACGAGGCCGGACCCATCGGGCGCCCACGTCGCGGCGATCTGTTCGGACCCGCTGCCCGTCTGCCCGGAGAAGCCTGGCCCCGCCACCAGCGCCGATCCCGCCAGCAGGTCACGGGCGGGTGTTCCCGGTGTGAGGGGCTGCACGAGCAGCGTGGCGTGGCGGTCGTCGAGCCACCGGTCGAAGTCGCGGACCGGAAAGGCGTCGTAGACCCGCGCCGAGTACTTCCGTGCCTTGCGCTCGGCGGCGGCGGCCTTGTTCTCCGCCTCGGTGCGGGCCCCCGGGTAGACGTCGCTGGTGAAGGCGATGGCGGTGCCGTCCGGTCGCCAACGAGGGGCGCGGGCGCCGGTTGACACCGACGTGACCCGCTGTGCCTCGCCGCCGAGTGCCACGTGCAGCACGTAGATCTGCGGCGCCTCGTCATCGCCTCGTCGCGCCGAGAAGGCCAGGCGGGTGCTGTCCTGGCTCCACGTCGCGCCGCTTTCCGCGGTCCGGGTCGCGGTCAGGCGCCGGGGCGGGGCACTCCCGTCGGACGGCACGATCCAGAGATCGCTGACCTGCTGGGTGTCGTCGTAGGCCGGCTCGGTCACGCTCATCACGACCCATCTGCCGTCCGGGCTGATGGCTGGCGCGCCGACCCGCGGCATGGTCCACAGGTCTTCGTGGGTGAGGGGGCGCACCGCTGGCGTCTGCGCGTGAACGGACAGGACCGTGGCACACAGTACGAACAGTGCGGGAAGGCAGTGTCGACGCCGAATCATGCCCTACAAGGTACTCCTGCCGGCCACGCAGGGTGCTGTCGGTGGCGCCCGTCGCGGCCGATAGTTCCCCCGTGACCTTCGGTAGGGACGTGGCAGTGCCGGCCGGTCCCCGGGAACATGGGGACTCCTCCCGCCGGCGCGTACGTGGGTGGCGCATCGCCGCCCTGGTGTTCGCCGCGTGCCTGCTCCTCACGGTGGCGTCCTGGCAGATCGTGGCCCGGCAGGTCCATCGCGCCGAGGGCGGCGTGTTCCAGCAGCGCAGCGATCGTGTCCTGACGACGATGCGGGGGCGGCTGGCGTCGGCCAAGCAGGCCGTGTACGGCGCGCGGGCGCTGGTCTACACACAGCCCGATGCCACGCCTGCCGACTGGCGCCGGTACGTCGATGCCGTGGCGCCCTTCCTCAACGACGGGGTGGTCGGCCTCGGTCGGGTCGAGCGGATCCCCCGCGCCGACATCGAGGCGCTCGAGGCGCGCATTCGCCGCGAGGGGTCGACGACGTTCCGCGTCGAACGCGCCGGCCTCAATCCCTTCCTCTACGTCGTCACGCGCATCGAGCCGGTGGCCCGCAATCGCGGCGCGCTCGGTCTCGACGTCGGCTCAGGCATCACGCGGCGATCGGCCGCGGAACGTGCCATGGTCACCGATCAGGCCGCACTGTCGCGCCGCATCCAGGTCATCGAAGGCGAGGGCGATGTGCCCGGGTTCCTGCTGTTCCTGCCCGTCTACGGGCCAGGACGGCCGGCGAGCACGGCCGAGGAGCGGACGGCGGCGCTCACGGGCTGGGTCTACGCCTCCATTCGCGTCGACGAGCTCACGCAGGGCCTCGTCGAAGCCGGCGGACAGGACATCGCGTTCGCCATCCGCGAGGCGGAGCAGGCGGGAGAGGCCCGCACGCTGTTCGACAGCGGCGTCGCCGACGCGCGCGGCACCTTCACGCGTCGCGCGACACTGGACGTCGACGGGCAGCGCTGGCAGTTCGAGTTCCGGGCCCGCCAGGCTCGCGACCTGCTCGACGCCGAGATCCTGCCGCCCCTCGTGCTCGGGGCCGGACTGGTGGCCTCGCTGCTCGCGGGACTGCTCGGCCTGGTCATGACCGATGGGCGTGCGAAGGCCGAGGCGCTGGCCGAGGTCATGACGGCCCGACTCGTCGTGACCAACGAGGAACTGGAGCGATCCGCCGTCCACGCGCGGGCCCTGGCCGCCGAGGCCACCCAGGCCAGCCAGGCCAAGAGCCAGTTCCTCGCGATGATGAGCCACGAGATCCGCACGCCGATGAACGGCGTGGTCGGCATGACCAGCCTGCTGCTCGAGTCACCGCTGACCCCGGAGCAGCGCGATTGCGCCGAGACGATTCGCGTCAGCGGCGATGCGCTGCTGGCCATCATCGACGACATCCTCGACTTCTCGAAGATCGAGTCGGGATATCTCGATCTGGTGGCCGCGCCGTTCGTCCTGCGCGAGGTCGTGCAGGGCGCGCTGGCGATCCTGGCGACGCGTGCCCGCGAGAAGGGCATCGATCTGCGGCTCGTCGTCGCCGACGATGTGCCGACCCTCGTCGAAGGCGACGCCAATCGCCTGCGTCAGGTGCTGATCAACCTGGCCGGCAACGCCGTCAAGTTCACCAATCGTGGCCATGTCGTGGTCGCGGTCGACCGGGTGCCTGGAGCCGACAGCCTGCTGTCGTTCGAGGTGCGGGACACGGGCATCGGCATCCCGGCGGAGGCGCTGCCACGACTGTTCCAGCCGTTCTCGCAGGTGGATGCCTCGACGGCCCGCCGCTTCGGCGGCACGGGGCTGGGGCTCGCGATCAGCCGTCGTCTCGTCGAGTTGATGGAGGGGGAGATCTCCGTCACGAGCACGCCTGGCGAGGGATCGGTCTTCCAGTGCGTCGTGTGCCTGCCTGCCGTGGTCGACGGCAGGGTCGACCGATCATGTGCTGCGGCAACGCGGGGGGCGACCGCCACGCTCGTGCAAGGGCACGCCCTGTTGGCCGAGGACAACGCCGTCAACCGCAAGGTGGCCCTGATGATGCTGCGTCGTCTCGGGTGGGAGGTGGATGCCACCGTCGACGGCCGCGAGGCGATCGACGCACTGGCCCGACGCGATTACGACGTCGTGCTGCTGGACATCCAGATGCCCGAGGTCGACGGCTTCGACGTGGCCCGTCACGTCGTGGCGCGCGAGCCGGACCCGGCGCGCCGACCGTGGATGATCGCGGTGACGGCCAATGCCCTGCTCGGCGACCGGGAAGCGTGCCTGGCCGCCGGCATGGACGACTTCGTGGCCAAGCCGATCAAGGCGGCGACGCTTGCCGAGGCGCTCGCCCGGGCCGTTCGGGAACGACACCGGCGGGTGGCGGCCCCGCCGGTCGACGCCTGACACGCCGGGCGCTGCGGCAGCTCCGCGGCCGCAGGGGTGTCAGCGCATGGACGTGCAGGGGCGCGGCCGCAGGCCGGTGCGCGCGAACAGCACGCGCGTGTACGGTTCACTCGTGTCCTCCACGAACGTCAGCGTCCCGTTGCTGAACGACCGCCGGCTGGCGGGGGCATCCTTCACGGTGATCTCGTCCATCACGACGAGCTGGCCATCGGGCATGGTGATGTACGCCTTGCCGGACTCGAACGCCACGCCATAGACGTCGGCGCCACAGCGGTAGCCGCTCTGCAGCGGGCCTCGCGCCACCGGGGCGACCGGAGCTGCTGGGGCTGCGGCCGCCTGAGTCTGCGTCGCCGGGGCCGGTGGTGGCGGAGGCGGCGCGGGTGGAGCGATGGCCGGCGCGAACGTGATCTCGGTGGCGCCGCGCGGTTTGTTGACCCGGATGCGGAAGCGGGCGGCCTTGAGCTCGAGCACGTCCACCTTGGACGAGAGGCCGGCTTCGGTCATCACGAGGCCATCCGCGGCCTCGGCCCACGAGCCGACGGCCGGCTTGCCACCCTCCTGCGACACGACCAGCACGCCGTTGGCGAGGAATACGTAGAACGCGCCCGGCTGCAGCCCGGCGCCGGACTCGACGACCCAGACCCGGTTGGTGAAGGCATCGACCTGCAGCGCGGAGGCCGGAATGGGTTGCGCCGCCACGCCGAGCCCCGCGCTGCCCAGCATCGCGACGGCCAGCACCACCGATCCCAGGGCCATGACTGGCCTGTTCCCTGTCTCCATGGTCATTCGACTCCCGACTCCCGACTCCCGACTGAACGACCCGGTGCCCGTGGCTCGGTGCCCGGTGCCCGACTTCTCGACAGTTCAGCACAGTTTGTGTACAAGTCAGCCCAGTGTCTCTCTTCCGCCCCTCCGTTCCCGCTGCTCTCGCGTCTCTGCTGGTCGGGTGCAGTTCGGCCGTCCAGTCGCCGGCGCCGGCACCTGCCGCGTCCCGGAGCACGCTCGTCGTGCCGGCCGGCTTCGAGTCCACCGTCTTCCACGACGGCGTCGGTCGTGCCCGTCACCTTGCCGTGACCGACGACGGGATCGTGTACGTCAAGCTGCGCGGCCCGCAAGCGCGTGAGTCCGCGGCGACCTTCAAGGGGCTCGTCGCCCTGCGCGACAACGGCAGCGACGGGCGCGCCGACGAGATGCAGGCCTTCGGCGACTACGAGGACGTCGGCGACTACGGCACGGCACTGCGCCTGTACGAGGGCCACATCTACTTCAGCACGGCCGGTGAGGTGTACCGGCAGAAGCTGACACCCGGTCAGCTCGTGCCGACCAGCCCGGTCGAGCTCGTGCTGAAACACCACTACAAGCAGGACGGCACGTCCTACGAGCACATCGCCAAGCCGATCACCTTCGACGACCGTGGGCACCTCTACGTGCCGTTCGGTGCTCCGGGCGACGTCTGCCAGGACAACAACCGCCAGCCCGGCGCGCCGGGCGCCGACCCCTGCGGCCAGTTGCAGTGGCACGGCGGCGTCTGGCAGTTCGACGCGCGCAAGGTGGGCCAGACCGAGAAGGATGGGCGCCGCTACGCCACCGGGATCCGCAGCCTGGTGGCGATGACCTGGAACCGGCATGCGGGCGAGCTCTACGCGCTCCAGCATGGCCGCGACGACCTGTACCGGTCCTGGCCGCAGTACTACACGCGCTGGCACAGCGCGGTGCTGCCCTCCGAGGAGTTCTTCCGCGTCACCGAGGGCTTCGATGGCGGCTGGCCGTACTACTACTTCGACTGGATGCAGGGCAAGAAGCTGCTCAATCCCGAGTACGGCGGCGACGGCACGAAGGAAGGCCGCGGCGCGACCCTGACCCCGCCGCTGATCGGCTTCCCGGGCCACTTCGCCCCCAACGACCTGCTCTTCTACGACGGCGATCAGTTCCCGGAGCGGTATCGCCATGGCGCCTTCATCGCCTTCCACGGCTCGACGATCCGCATGCCCTACTCGCAGGCCGGCTACGTCGTCGCCTTCGTGCCGATGCGCGATGGCCGGCCGTCCGGCGACTGGGAAGTGTTCGCTGACGGATTTGCCGGCATCGACCCGATTCCGAACACCAGCGATGCCGCGGCGAGGCCGATGGGGCTCGCCCAGGGGCCGGACGGATCGCTCTACGTCAGCGACAGCGTCAAGGGTCGCATCTGGAAGATCCGCTATCGGGGCAACCGCGGCGACTTCGGTGAGCGGCAGCTGGCGCCGATGGCGGCCCGCCGCACCACACAGGCGCACCTGCGCCACCCCGATGCCGTGATGGACGTCATCGGGGGGCCGGCACTGGCCGAGGGGGGCACGCTCTACCAGACCTACTGTGTCGCCTGCCACCAGGCCGACGGCAAGGGTGATGGCGCCCGCTTCCCGTCGTTGCACTCGACGCGCTGGGTCTCGGGCAACAAGCCACGGCTCATCTCGGTGGTCCTGCACGGGCTGCAGGGCGAAATCGATGTCGAAGGTCGCACCTGGAACGGCGTCATGCCGGCGCATGGGTTCCTGACCGACGAGCAGGTCGCCAAGCTGCTCACCTACCTCCGCCAGAGTTTCGGCAATCTCGGCCAGGGCGTCAGTGCCGAGGAGGTGGCGCAGCAGCGTGCCAAGGGCCCCTGGACCCCGCCGACCCGTCAGGACTAGGACGCACCGCCATGCCCACGCCACCGATGTCCCGCCGCATGCCACCTCGCTCCTCTGTCCGTCTGGCCGTCGGCCTGCTGCTGGTGGCGATGTCCGCCGGGGCGTCGGCGGTGCTGGCTCAGCCCTCGTGGAGCGAGACGTCGTCACTGTTCCGGACGCCGGAGGCCTTCGTCGGGCAGTTCGGCACCTACCGATCGCCGCTGGTCTTCAGGGACGGCACGCGCGTGCAGACGGCGACCGACTGGCCGCGCCGCCGCGCCGAGATCCTCGCCGAGTGGCACGGGCTGATGGGGCCATGGCCGCCGCTGCTGGACACGGTCCCGATCGAAGTCGTGTCCGAGACCCGTCGCGAGACCTTCACGCAGCGCCGCGTGCGCCTCGAGGTCGCCCCCGGACAGCGCATCGAGGGCTGGTTGCTCGTGCCAGACACCAGGCGGGCGCGTTCGCCCGCCGTGCTCGTGCCGTTCTACGAGCCCGAGACGAGCGTCGGGCTCTCGGACCGCCCGCAGCGCGATTTCGCGCGCCAGTTGACCCGGGCCGGCTTCGTCACGCTGTCGATTGGCACGCCCGTCGGCGATGCCCGCACACCGGACCGCGGCATCGTCACGTCGCAGCCCCTGTCGTACTACGCGTACGTCGCTGCCAATGCCTGGACGGCGCTGGCTGGCTTGCCGTACGTCGATCCGCTGCGCATCGGCGTCGTCGGGCACAGTTACGGCGGGAAGTGGTCGATGTTCGCCGGCGCCCTCTGGGATCGATTCGCGGCGGTGGCCACCAGCGATCCGGGCATCGTCTTCGACGAGACGCGCCCGAACGTCAACTACTGGGAGCCCTGGTATCTCGGCTTCGATGCGCAGGTCCGACGGCCGGGTCCCGGCCTGCCGACGGCCGAGAACCCGCGCACGGGGCCGTACAAGGTGATGCGCGAGCGCGGCATGGACCTGCACGAACTGCACGCCCTGATCGCGCCGCGGCCGTTCTTCGTCAGCGGCGGCGCCGAGGATCCGCTGGAGCGGTGGGTGGCGCTCAACCACACCGTGGCCGTGAACGACATGCTCGGGTTCCGGAACCGGGTCGGCATGTCGTCGCGGCCGACCCACGACCCGACGCCGGAGTCCAACGCGCAGATCGTCGCCTTCTTCGTCCGCTTCCTGCAGCGCTAAGCTAGAGCGCATGGTGCCTTCGCTGGTCGAGGTGCTGCGCCCGGTGGGGCAGCTCGTCCGTGCATGCAGTGTGTGTCTCGTGCTGGCGCCTGGCGCGCTGCACGCCCAGGAACAGACGTCGCATGCCGCGCACACGGCTGCCGCGCCGGCACGCCCCGCCGCTGCACCGGGTGAGTTGCCCGACATCGTGAAGAAGCCCATCGCGCTGATGCCCAAGGCGCTCGGGCCCTACACCCGCGCGATCTCGACGAAGGTGCCAGAGGCGCAGGCGTTCTTCACGCAGGGCATGCAGATGATGTTCGCCTTCGCCAAGGCCGATGCGATCCGGTCGTTCCGTGCGGCCTGGACCGCCGACCCCGACTGCGCGATCTGCCACTGGGGCGAAGCCTGGGCGTGGGGCTCGTACCTCAACGAGAAGATGGACGCCGAGGACGCGCCGTTCGCGTATGCCGCCTCGCGCACGGCCCTCGACCTGAAGTCGAAGGCCAGCCCCGTCGAGCGGGACTACATCGACGCCCTCGCGGTGCGCTACGTGAAGGACTTCGACCCGGAGCAGCGCCGCGTGCAGGACGAGGCGTATGCCGACTCCATGCGCCGGCTCTCCGAGAAGTATCCCGACGACCTCGACGCGCGCACCCTGTACGCCGATGCGCTGTTCCTGCTCGAGCCGCGGCGCGGCTATCGCGATGCCACCGCCCCGAGCGTGCAGCGCCTGCACGGCGTGCTCGAGGGCATCCTGGCGCGCGACGCGAAGCATCCCGGCGCCTGTCACCTCTACGTCCACGCCACCGAATCCACGGTGCGCCCCGACAAGGCGGAGTTCTGCGCCGAGTATCTCGGCACGTCGATCCCCGGGGCGAGCCACATCAACCACATGCCGTCGCACACGTGGAACGAGGTGGGGCGCTGGGGCGACTCGGTGCGCGCCAACCTCGAGGCCGTGCACTCCGACCTCAAGGCCGACATCGGCGAGGGCTTCGCCATCTATCCCTCGCACAACCTGCACATGCTGCTCTACGCCGCGTCGATGGACGGGCAGGGGGCGATTGCGACCACCGCCGGTCGCGACTACGTCAAGCGCGCGCGGGGCGACACGATGTACCAGGTGCTCACCCTGATTCGCTTCGGCCGCTTCGACGAGGTGCTCGAGGTGAAGGCGCGCCCCGAACGCCCGGTGCCGGCCGGCCTGTGGGACTTCGCGCAGGGCTACGCCTTCCTCCGGACGGGGCAGGCCGACATGGCGAGGCTCTACCTCGGCCGGGTGCGCAAGGGCGCCGAGACGCCCAAGGCGGAGTTCCGCGACCATCCGGCGAGCCGCCTGCTCGGCCTGGTCGCCGACCTGCTCGAGGGCGAGATTCTGCGCGACGAGCAGCAGCTCGATGCCGCCATCGCGAAGTTCGAATCCGCCGTGGCCCTCGACGATGCCCTCGACTACGACGAGCCGGAGCCGCTGCCGTTTCCGGCGCGCCACTGGCTGGGGGCCGCGCTGATCGACGCCAAGCGGTTCGCCGATGCCGAGCGGGTGTATCGGCGCGACCTCGAGCAGCATCCGCGCAATGGCTGGTCGCTGCTCGGCCTGCAGCAGGCGATCGAGGGCCAGGGCCGCGCCGATGCCGAGGTCGCCGCCGCGCTCGAGAAGGCGTGGGCCCGCGCCGACACCTGGATCCGCAGCTCGCGCTTCTGACCCGCGCCGGTCGTGTGCCCCGCGCCCGGCACGGCTCGAACCGCCACTCACGTCGGACGCGTCTTACGCTGCACAGCCCGAACGCCTCCGTTCGCGTGCACGCGCCGCCTGCCGCTGGTGGGGGCCGGAGAGTGCCATGACCATGTCGATCGCCAATCTGCTTCAGCTCGTCGTCGGCTTCGGCCTCCTCAACGTGTGGCTCGTGAGGCGGCAGTCCGCCACGGCGTATCGCGGTGGCGCGGCCACCACGCTGCAGCAGGAGTTCGCGGCCTACGGACTGCCCTCGGCAGCGTTCTACATCGTCGGGGCCCTCAAGATTACGGCCGCCCTCGTGCTCATCGCCGGGTTGTGGATGACGTTACCGGTGCGTGCGGCGGCCATGGTGGTGCTCGCGCTGATGGTGGGCGCGATTGCCATGCACGTGAAGGTGGGCGACCCGCTGATGAAGTCGGTGCCGGCCGTCCTGATGCTGGCGATGTGCACCGGCATCGTCCTGCTGCGCTAGGGCACCGGCCGCACCAGGAGGTACCACGCCACGAAGGCGTTGAGTGCCATCAGGACCAGTGCGGGCAGCGTCTGCGCCAGCGAGTCCAGCACACGCACGCGCGTCGCCACGCCGACCGCCATCATGACCGCGAGGCCGAGGGCACTGAGGCCAGCCAGTGGTGTCCACCACCACACGCCGACGACCAGCCCGAGCGCGCCCAGCACCTCGAGCGAGCCGACGAGGATCCGAAGATGGCTCAGGCCGAAGCGCGCGAAATCACGCTTCATGCCGTCGGCGGCCAGGCAGGCCAGCCCATAGAAGAGGAACGTGGCCGCCGAGACGACGAGGGCGGCCTGGTAGGCGCGGGTCACTGACGAGCACGCATGAACCATCGTACCGCGTGACTGTCACCTTCGGCGTCGGCCCTGCATCTCTCCCGGCATGTGCCAACGTGTGAAGTGTGACAAGTGCGGCAAACCGGGCTGGGTGGGCTGTGGCAAGCACGTCGAGCAGGTCCTCGGTGACGTCCCCGAAGCCGACCGCTGCCAGTGTCCTCGTGACCAACGCACGCTGCTGCAGCGCATCTTCGGCCGCTGACACCGGCAAACCCGCGGGGACGCGGCGCCGCCCGCGTGCCCACCCCCCGCGCGACTAGAGCGCGTCGGCGGCGAGCACGGCGCCAAGCAGCACGTTCGCGCCGCGGGTGATGTCGTCCGGGCGCGAGAACTCCTTCGGCGAGTGACTGATGCCGCCAATGCTGGGGATGAAGATCATCCCCATGGGGCCGAGCTGCGCCATCGCCTGCGCGTCGTGGCCGGCGCCGCTCGGCATGACGCGCGTCGACAGCCCGAGGGCCTCGGCCGATGCCCCGATCAGGGCGCGCATGCGGGGGTCGCTCGGCGCAGGCGTGTTCTCGTGCAGGGGCGCGTAGGCGAACGTCGTTCCGGTCGCCTCGGCAATCCGGGCCGCCTCGGCGCGGATGTCCTCGAACAGGCGCAGGGTCACCGTGTCGTCGAGATCGCGCAATTCGAGGGCGCACGTGACCACGCCCGGGATGACGTTGACCGCGCCGGGCCTGGCCTGGAGGCGCCCGACCGTCCCGACCTGCCGCCCCGGCCTCGCACGCACGACGCGGTTCACCATGTCGATGAAGCGTGCGGCGGCCAGCATGGCGTCCTGGCGCGCATCCATGGGCGTCGTCCCGGCGTGATTCGAGACGCCCGTCACCGTCACATCCCACTGGCGGATGCCGACGATGCCTTCGACTACACCGATGGCCGTGCTCGTGGCCTCGAGGATGCCGCCCTGCTCGATGTGCAACTCGAGGTACGCCGCGATGCTGCCGGGGGCTCGCTTCACCTCCGCGAGCCGCGCGGGGTCGCCGCCGACGAAGGCGATGCCATCGCTCACCGTCTTGCCGCTCGTCGTCATCTGGCGCAGTTCGGCCGGGTCGAACTGCCCACTGACGGCGCGGCTGCCGAAGAGCCCGCCTTCTTCGTTGGCCCACACGGCGACTTCGATGGGATGTCGCAGGCGGGTCGCGCGCTCCTCGAGCACGCGCGCCACCTCGATGGCGGCGATCGTCCCGACGTTGCCGTCGTAGCTGCCCCCATCGGGCACCGAGTCGATGTGCGACCCGAAGACGAGCGGCGGCAGGTCCAGGCGACCGGCCCGGCGGCCGATCAGGTTGCCGGCAAGGTCCGTCGTCGGCGTCAGTCCGGCCTCGCGCATCCAGGCCGCGACCTGCACACGGGCCTGCCGATCCTCCTCGCTGTATCCGGTGCGATGCGTGCCACCAGCCGACGTCCCGCCGAATCGGCGCAGGTCCATCAGTTGCGCGTTCAGGCGCGTCCCGTTGACGACGGGGCGCGGTGTCTGGCGCGCCGAGGCCCTGGTGGCTGTCAGCAGGCCGGAGATCCCGGCGCCGAGCACCGCTGATCCGAAGTGACGACGGGAGAGCCGGGCGGGTGGCATCAGACGAGACGGTACCCCAGATCGAAGCCGGCCGTGCGGCCGTCCTGGTGGACCAGGATCTCGTGGATGTCGTGCGGGTGCGTGCCGCCCGAGACCTTGTGCTTGAACAGGTCGAGCAGGTGCCGCAGCAGTTCGCCGCTCTCGTCGATGTCGGCGTCGAGCAGGAACTCCTCCGGATCGCGCAGACGGGTCAGCGTCAGCTGGACGTTCCCCCGCGCGTGGGTCGACTTCAGGCTGACCATCTTCACGATGCGTGACTGCAGGGCCGCGGGCACGTTGGGGCGATGGTTCTCGGCCGGCGTGGCTTCGTAGTCGCCGCGAAACTGCTCGAGGTGGTCGAGGATGTGGCACACGCGGGTGTGCATCTCCGGATCGACGAAGGCCAGCAGTCGCTCCCGTCCGATCGCCACGAGGCGGGTGACGAAGGAGAACCACGACCGCTCGCCACCGATCGGCTCACGCATGCTGTCGAGCCGATAGTAGGTGTTGAGCAACGCGGTCTTGGCCAGGATGTGCTCGCGTCCGGCCAGGCCGTCCCACGTGTGCGTGACGAGGAGCGGAGCGATGACCTGGTCGGGGTGCTTCCGGTCGAAGAGGGTCACGTCGCGTGACGCCCGCAGCACCCGCTTGAGCGGTGCGAACGACCGCGGCAGGGCGTCCCACGCGGTGAACGCCGGTGTCCACTCGTCCGGTTCGCGCCACACCGTCAGCGATCGGGTCACCGACGAACCCGGCGTGCCGAAGAACACCGGCGAGAAGACGAATCGATAGCGACGCGGATCGATCTCGCACACCAGCACGTCTGGCGACACCGGGACCTCGAAGCGGACCGGCGCGCCGGAGAGCGCGACCTCGAGTTGATCGCCGACCTGTCGGTTGCCCGTGAGCTGGCGGAAGGTGAAGAACGTCGAGGGATCGGACACGACCCGACCAGCCACATCCTGCAGCGTGAACACGACGGGGAACGTCTCCGCCCGCGCGTGTCGGGGGCGCGCCGTCCGCGGCAGCGCGCGCGTCGAGATACGCCTCGTGGGCGCGGCTCGTCTCGTGTGCGTGGCCTTCGACGTGCCCCGTGCCCTGGTCCTGCCTGCGGCCTTTGCCATCTCGTCCCCCTGCACTGACGTGAACGTCAGTGGCCGGGAAACCGCACACCGGCACCCTGAGCACGCCGGCCCGACTCAGCGCTCGCCGGGTCCGGCCAGGCGCGACAGCAGGCCCTTCCAGTGCTCGAGCGCGCCGAAGAACTGCTCGACCGGCACGCGCTCGTCGAGGCCGTGCGCGAACTGATCGCTGTCCTTCATGAACAGCCCCATCACGCCGTAGGTGGGAATGCCGGCCGACCGCACCTCGCGCCCGTCGGTGGCGTACGCCGCCATGGTCGGGATGACGGGAATGCCCGGGTAGCGGGCGTGCACGGTGGCCGTGAGCGCCGCCATGATGTCGTCGCGCAGCGGAGAGGCCGGGCTGGGAAACGCTTCGCCACGCTGCACGATCCGCAGCCCCTTCGTGTCGGCGACGCGCTCGAGGGTCGCCTTGACGTCGTCGACGGCCTCACCGGGAAAGATGCGGCAGTTGACGGTGACGGTCACCGACTGGGCCAGCGCGTTCTCCGCATGGCCGCCACGCAGCATCGTCGGCACGCAGGTGGTGCGGGTGATGCCGACTTCTTCGGGGAGGGCCCACAGGACGTCGGCCGCGGCGCGATCGCCGGGGTCTGCCGCGAGGCGCCGCATCGCGTCACCGGTGGGGCCCGGCGTGAGCCGCGCCATCGCCTCGAGATACCCGCGGGTCGTGTCGTTGACCGCCACCGGAAAGCGATGCGCCTCGAGGCGCTGGACCACTCGCGCGAGATCGTAGATGGCGTTGTCCGGACGCGGGGTCGAGCTGTGCCCGCCCGGGTTGGTCACGGTCAGCTCGAAGGTTGCGTACGTCTTCTCGGCGGCCTGGATGAAGAAGGCGACGGGGGCGCCGGACTCGTCGAGCTTGCCACCGCCGCCATCGTCGTTGAGCGCGAACTCGGCGTCGGTGAGCGCACGGTGCGTGGTGACGAGGGCGCGAGCCGACAGCATGCCCGTCTCCTCGTCGCCGGAGAAGGCGATCACGAGGTCACGCGTCGGGACGAAGCCCTCGGCCTTGAGGCGCAGGAAGGTGCCGGTGAGCGAGGCGACGCCGAACTTGTCGTCGGCGGTGCCACGGCCGAAGAAGTAGCCACGCTCCTCGACCAGCGTGAAGGGGTCGCGGGCCCAGTCCTCGCGCCGCGCATCGACGACGTCCATGTGGGCGAGCAGGAGGATCGGCTTGCGCCCGGAGGCGCCGTTGCCGCGGTAGCGCACCACCAGGCTCGCGGTCTGCTCGCCGGACGGCAGCGACAGCGGCAGCACGTGCACGTCCGCGGCGGGGAAGCCGCCCTGCCGGAACTGGTCGGCGAGATACGCCGCCATCGCCGGCACCCGGCCCTGGCCCTCGGCCGTGCGCATCTCCACGATCGTCTTGTAGATGGCGAAGGCCCGACGCTGGTAGGGCTCGGTGTAGTCGGCGCTGGTCCGCTGCGCGCGCGCATGCGCGGCGCCTCCGATCAGCAGGGCGGCGGCGAGAACTCCGACAACGATCGGGCGGGCCATGGCTGCGCCACTGTATCGCACAGCCTGGCGGCGACGCCGTCGCATCGCCGCGCCGACGCCGTCGCGGTGACTACGTCGACTCCGCGGCGAACCGACCGCCCGACGACCGCAGCCACGCGAGCAGCGCCGTGTTGCCGGACTCGCGCGCCACGTCGCAGGGCGTCCGGTGGTCGTACCCGATCCAGTTGATGTCGGCGCCAAGCGCATGCAGGTACTCGGCGGTCTCGTGCTGCCCGCCGCGACAGGCGTGCCAGCACGCGTTCGTGATCGTCTGAGGGGGTGGGGCAGGCACGGCGCTGGCGCTCACGCGCACACGGTCCAGCAGGCCGAGCGCCGCGGCCTGCCAGATGGTCGTCGTCGCGCCCCGCTCGAGCAGCCGACGCGCGGCGCGCCACTGCGCGAAGACGACGGCATTCGACATCGCGGAGCCACCGGTGAAGACGGCCCCCGGCGCCTCGCTGTCGGCCCCGGCGTCCAGCAGGGCGTCGAGCACCTCGACGTCGTCGCAACTCGCAGCCCAGTGCAGCGGTGTTTCCGGCGCGCCGCCTGGCGCGGATTGGGTGAGAGCGGCATCGACGTCGGCGCCAGCCGCCGCCAGCATCGCGACGACGCGGGCGCTGGCGGGGCGGTGGCCCGGCCAGTCGGCCACCACGTGCAGCAGCGTGCGCGCCACGCCGCCAGCGTCGACGATGCGCATCGTCGCGAGGGCAGGGGCGTCGTCGAGCCAGTGCTGGAGCGCGCTGGTGTCGCCGGTGTGGATGGCGGCAATCAGCGCGATCGATCGCGGGTCGTCTGCGGGGAGCGTCAGCACGTCAGTAGAGCGACTGTGGATAGGCGTTGGCGGCGCTGAGCGCTTCGGCATAGGTGACGCCGCAGGTCGCGCCGCGATAGCGCGCGAGGCTCTCCTTGAGACGCTGCGCGCCGTCGAGGGCACCGTCGGTATAGGCGGTGTCTCGGGTGACGGCCATCAGCCGGCCGAGCCATGCGATCGCACGCGGCCACTCTGGCGTCACGTCCACGAACGTGTCGGGCACGAAGCCGATCGTGTGACGCGGGCCGTTGTCGTAGAGGTACGTGCGTCGCGGCGTGACGAAGGGCGCGAAGGGATCGGCCAGCACGCGATCGCCGAGATGCAGCGCGCTCTTGGCGAGGTCCGAGGCGACTTCGTGGTCTGGATGCTGGTCGCGGCTCCACAGCATGAAGGCATCGTCAGGGCGGACATCGGCGACGACCTCGGCCACGGCGCGTCGGTGCGCCTCGGTGGCCTGCAGCCGGCCCGAGGCCCAGGGCAGGAAGCGCGACTCGACGCCGACGTCGGCGTTGACCCGCTCGGTGCCTTCGACCAGCGCCGGCCCGCGTCCGCGCACGGGCTTCCAGTTGGTGTAGTCACCAATCATGGAGAGGATCACCACGCGATGGCCGCGCGCGATGGCCTGCAGCAGGATGCCGGGGATACCGAACGGGCAGTCGTCGTAGTGGGCGCCGATGGCCAGGATGGTGCGGCGCGTCGCGGTGCCACGTGCGACAGGTCCCGCTGGGGTCTGCGCGCGCGTCGCCGTCGGGGCCGTCACCCCGGCGAGGCCCGCCGCGCCCGCGACGCCTGCAACGCCTGCCGCACCCGGCCGGTCCTCCATGCCTGCCGCGCGCGCGAGGCCTGCCGTGCTGGCCGCCCCGGCGGCTGCGAGAAATGCGCGTCTCTTCATGTCGGTCCCTTCGATGTGCGGCGTTGCTGGTGGGCGCGCCCCTGGTCCGGTCCGTTCCCTGCGGCCCTGCTCGCGGCCCTGCTCGCGGCCCGCCGTGGCTACGCCACCGGTGTCTTCATCCAGGGGGCGGTGTTGTGGAAGTTCACCAGCACCCCGCCCGGGCCGTTGATCGTGTCGCAGGCCGCGCGTTCCTCCGCCGCGAGCGACATCTCGAGCACGGGCAGCAGGCTCTCGAGCTGCGCCAGCGTGCGAGGGCCGACGATCGGGGCGGTGACACCGGGCTGGTCCTTGCACCAGAGCAGCGCGAGTTGTCCGGGCGTGCGGCCCATGGCCTCGGCGAGCGCGCTGAAGCGGGCACCCGCCTCGATGCCCCGCGCGGTGACGCGCTCGGCGTAGATGCTGCCGGGCTGGCGTGCCGCGCGCGAGTCGTCCGGCAGCGCGGTGCCCGCGGGATAGCGGCCGGCCAGCACGCCTTGCGCGAGGGGCGCCCAGGGCAGCAGGGCCAGCCCGTAGCGCTGTGCCAGGGGAATCAGTTCGTTCTCGATGCGACGATCGAGCAGGTTGTAGGGCGGTTGTTCACTCACGTACCGCGCCAGGCCCCTGCGCTCGCTGGTGGCCAGCGCCTCCATGACCATCCAGGCCGGATGCGTCGAGCAGCCGATGTAGCGCACCTTGCCCGCCCGCACCAGGTCGGTCAGCGCCTCGAGGGTCTCCTCCACGGGGATCTCCGGGCTCGGGCGATGGACCTGGTACAGGTCGATGTAGTCGGTGCCGAGGCGTCGGAGCGAGGCCTCACAGGCGCGCAGGATGTGCAGCCGCGAGTTGCCGGCATCGTTGGGCCCCGGCCCCATGCGGCCGTGCACCTTCGTGGCCAGCACGATGCGGTCGCGGCGGTCGGCCAACGCTTTGCCGAGCAGGGTCTCGCTGGCGCCGTCGTGGTAGACGTTCGCGGTATCCACGATGTTGATGCCCGCGTCGAGCGCCGCATGCACGATGCGGATGCCCTCGTCGTCTGGGGTGGGGCCGCCGAGGTTCATGGCACCCAGGCAGAGAGGAGAGACACGCACGCCCGTGCGTCCAAGCAGCCGATGTTCCATGGGTGCATGTATACACGAGGGAGGACGGAGGAGGGAGGACGGCGGAGAGGTGGCGGAGGAGAGGTGACCCTTTGCGCGGCAGGGGCTCGGCCGCCGGACGACGCTGGACGCCGACGCTCGGCAGGGCAAAGCCTCGCGGCTACAATGCCCGCACATGACGGACCCGGCATCGGCGCTCGTCACCGTCACCGGTGCCTCTGGCTTCATCGCCCTGCACTGCGTGAAGCGGCTGCTCGAGGCCGGGTATCGGGTCCGAGGCACCGTCCGCAGTCTCGCGCGGGCTGACGATGTGCGCCGCGCGCTCACCGGGGTGCCAGGTGTCACCACGCGACTCGAGTGCTGCGTCGCCACGCTGACCGAGGATCACGGGTGGTCGCAGGCGATGGCCGGCAGCAGGTTCGTGCTCCACACGGCCTCGCCGGTGCCCGCTCGCCGGCCCGCCCATGATGACGACGTCATCGTGCCTGCGCGTGACGGGACGACGCGCGTGCTTCGTGCAGCAGCCGACGCGGGTGTCGAGCGTGTCGTCGTCACCTCGTCGATGGCGGCCGTCGTGTCCGGCGTCGAACGCGGGCCACACCGCGTGTTCACGGAGGCGGACTGGAGCGACCTCGACGGCGCCATGCCTGCCTACAGCCGCGGCAAGACACTGGCCGAGCGCGAGGCATGGGCGCTGGTGGCGGCCTTGCCGCCTGGTCGGCGCCTGCAGTTGACCACGGTCAATCCCTCATACGTCCTCGGGCCTTCTCTCGGCGGCGCCGCGAATGCGTCCAACGAGATCGTCCGCAAGGTCCTGCTGCGTCACCGGCCGGGACTGCCGCGTTTGATGTTCCCCGTCGTCGACGTCCGCGACGTCGCCGACCTCCACCTGCTGGCGATGACGAGTCCGGCGGCCGCCGGCGAACGCTTTCTTGCCGTTGAGGGAGCGTACTGGTACGCCGACCTCGCGCGCCGACTCGCCGACGCGGGGCACCGCGTCCCGACGCGTGTCGTCCCCGACTGGATGATCCGGCTGATCGGCGTGTTCGATCCCACAGTGCGGTTGATCACCGGACAACTCGGCCAGGAGTGTCACGTGTCCTCGGCGAAGGCTCGTCGAGTGCTCGGCTGGCGCACCCGCACCGTGCACGAGTCGCTGGTCGACACGGCCGACGACATCCTGCGCCGGACCGCTGCCGCCCCGACCGCACCCAGACGACATCCGTGACGACGAGTGTGAGGCCGCCGATGGTGAAGGGCGGCCATGGCGACGGGAACGAACGCGAAGGGGGGCAGCCTTCGTCGGGCCAGGCGTCGGGTCACGTTCGCGCGGCTCGCGCTTGCCGTGGGGAGGATGGCCGCCGTCACCTGAGCTCACGCCGTCCCCAGGGGCGTCAGCCTTCGCCGGGCAAAGCGGCGGCAGGCGTGTTGACGCGAATGACGCGTGCGGGCAGGTGGAGGACGCCTGACGGCCACGTCGAACTCGCGTGGCGTCTGCCCGTCGGTCTGGAGCAGACTCGAGCGGTGGGGATCGGATCGGGACGCAGCGACTCCCGGGGGCGGGACGCAGGCGAAGCGGCCTCGGGACAGTCCCGAGGCCGCGCCTGGTCGAGTCCTGCCAGATGTCGAGCCCTACCAGATCCTGACGCGCTGGTCTGGCGGCAGGTAGAGCTTGTCCTCCGGCTTGACGTCGAAGGCGGCGTACCACTCATCCATGTTGCGAACCACCCCGTTGGTCCGGAACTCCGGCATCGAGTGCGGATCGGTCACGAGACGCTGACGCGTGTCGTCTTCGCGCGCCATGGCCCGCCACACCTGCGCCCACGCGAGGAAGAAGCGCTGGTCCCCGGTGAAGCCATCGATGACGGGGGCGTCCTTGCCGTTCAACGACAGCTTGTACGCGGTATACGCCATCGTCAGGCCGCCGAGATCGCCGATGTTCTCTCCCATCGTGAGCTGCCCGTTGATGCAGCCATTGGGCACCGGACAGTACTTGCTGTACTGCGTGCCGAGCTGCTGCGTGGCGGCCTTGAACTTCGCGTCGGTGACCGGCGTCCACCAGTTGCGGGTGCGACCGGCCTCGTCGAAGGCGCGCCCCTGATCGTCGAACCCGTGACCGATCTCGTGGCCGATGACGCCACCGATGGCGCCGTAGTTGACGGCCGGATCGGCGCTGACGTCGAAGAAGGGCGACTGCAGGATGGCCGCCGGGAACGTGATCTGATTCATCAGCGGGTTGTAGTAGGCGTTCACGGTCTGCGGGTTCATGCCCCACTCCTCGCGGTCGACCGGCTTGCCGAGACGCGCGACCTGGCGCTTCCATTCGAAGGTGCGGGCGCTGATGATGTTCTCGAAGTGCTTGCCCTTCTCGACCGTCATGGCCGAGTAGTCGCGCCACTTCGACGGATAGCCGACGCGCGGTTCGAAGGTCGCGAGCTTCTTCAGCGCCTCGGCGCGCGTGGCCTCATCCATCCAGGGCAGCTGCTTGAGCCGACCGTCGAGCGCCGTGCGCAGGTTGGCCACGAGCGCATCCATCTTGGCCTTGTGATCCGGCGGGAAGAACTTGGCGACGTAGACTTCGCCAACCCCTTCGCCGATGTGTTCGTCCAGCAGCGAGATGCCGCGCTTCCACCGGTCACGCTTGGCCTGCACGCCTCGCAGCGTCTTGCCGAAGAACTCGAAGCTCGCATCGTCGAAGGCCTTCGGCAGATGAGCGGCGTTGGCCGACGCGATGTGGAAGGCGAGGTACTTCTTCCACGACGCGACCGGTTCCTTGCCGACCAGCGCCGCGCCGTCGCGCACGGCCGTATCGCCATACGCGACGATCGTGTCGACTGTCGCAGGCAGCCCGAGCGACGGCAGGAAGGTCTCCCACGACACGCTGGGCACGAAGCTCTTGAACGCCGCAAAGGGCATGGGCTTGATGGCCTTCTCGACGTTGCGGAGCTCGGCCTGCGCCCAGTGTCCCCGCGCGATCTTCGTCTCGAGCGCCATCACCGTGTCTGCCGAGGCGGCAGGGGCGGGGTCGCCGAGCAACTCGAAGATCCGCGTGACATAGGTCTTGTAGGCCGCGCGGTACTTCTCGAAGGACGCGCCGGTCCCGAGGTAGTAGTCGCGGTCCGGCATGCCGAGGCCGTCCTGGCCCGCCCAGATGGCGTACCGGGTCGGGTCCTGCGGGTCGGCCTCGATCCCGACGCCGAACGGCGCGGCAAACTCGGTGGTGGCCATGAGGGCCAGCACCCCTGCCGTGTCGGTCACCGCCGCGATCTGGTCCAGGTACGGCTGGAGTGGCGCGAGGCCGCGGGCCTCGATGGCCGCTTCGTCCATCCAGCTGGTGTACATGTCGCCGACCTTGGCGGCCGTCGTGCCGGGGCCAGGCTTTTCCGCGGCAAGTGTCTCGAGCACGGTCTTGACGTCGGCTTCGGACTTGTCGCCCAGGGCGTCGAACGCACCGAAGCGGGCCTTGTCGGCCGGCATCGTGAACGTCGCGAGCCACTTGCCGTTGGCGTACCGGAAGAAGTCGTCGCCCGGCTTCACGGCAGAGTCGATGTTGCTGGTCTCGACCCCGAACGTGCCCAGCGCGACCTTGGGGGCGGCAGCTGGAGCTGGCGCCGATGGCGCAGGGGCGGAGCCGGAGCAACCGGCGAGCAGTGCCGCAGTCGGCACCGCCAGGAGGAATGCACGTCTCATGAACCTCACCTCAGGATGGGGCGGATCGGCCTGCGAACCCGTCCACGGGCCGCCCGTGTCACCTCAGCATACGGCGTCCGCTGTCGGGCGCACCCCTTCACCTGAATAATGCAGGGGTGACAGACGAGGAGAGGCCCGTGCATGTGAGGCGTCGCCGGTACAGCGGCACGAATCCGCGGCAGTTCGAGGAGCGGTACAAGGAGCACGACCCGGACCGCTATGCCGCCGACGTCGCCAAGGTCCTCGCGTCCGGACGGACGCCGGCCGGCATGCATCGGCCCATCATGGTGGCCGAGATCCTCGAGGTGCTCGATCCGGCGCCGGGACAACTGGCCGTCGACCTCACGCTTGGCTATGGGGGGCATGCGGCGTCGCTGTTGAAGGCCGTGCAGCCCGGGGGACGCCTGCTCGCGCTCGATGTCGACCCCATCGAACTGCCACGCGCCGAAGCGCGGCTGCGCGCCATGGGGCTTCCTCCTGACAGCCTGATCGTGCGCCGCAGCAACTTCGCAGGCCTCGCGGGGGCTCTGGCGGCCGAGGCGCTGCCACCCGCAGACGTGGTGCTGGCCGACCTCGGCGTGTCGTCGATGCAGATCGACAACCCCTCGCGCGGCTTCTCGTTCAAGCGTCCCGGGCCGCTCGACTTGCGGATGAACCCCCGTCGCGGGCAGCCTGCCAGTGCGCTGCTCGCCACGCATGACGCGGCAGCACTCGCGACACTTTTCGCGACCAACGCTGATGAGCCCTTGGCCCACGAGATCGCGCAGGCGCTGGTTGCGCGGCAGCGCACCACACCCATCCTCACGACCGTTGACCTCGCGGACGCGATTCGAGAGGGACTGTCGTCGGTGCCGACAAAGGGTCGCGAGATCGAGGATCCGGACGGGGCGGTGCGGCGCGTCTTCCAGGCCCTGCGGGTCGCCGTCAACGACGAGTTCGGGGCGCTCGATGCTTTGCTGCGCCAACTGCCAGACTGTGTGGCCCAAGGCGGTCGCATTGCGGTCTTGACGTTTCACTCCGGCGAGGATCGACGAGTCAAGCAGGCCTTCAAGGACGGGCTGCGCGGCGGTGTCTACAGCCGCATCAGCGATGCGGTGGTCCGTGCGGCTGCGCAGGAGCGGCACGCGAACCCACGTGCATCCTCTGCCAAACTTCGGTGGGCGGTGCGGAGCTGAGTCTACTCGGCAGAGCACGGCGTGACCTGCCGCAGCGCGAGGCCGCCCGCTCCGAACATTGCCCACGAATCAAGCGACGATGCCTCTCCTGGAGCCGGGGCCCCGCAGGCGCACAGCGCCAGCGGCATCGGCGACCGGTCGGTTCGGTTGTGACCCATCCGATCGGCTCGGTTGGGCCATGGTGCTGGCTCGACCGCTTGCGGTGACGAAGCCTCCTGGGCGTCTCGACCGCCATCGGGACCTCACGGGTCGAGGACGCCGGCGAGGCGCTGGGCGCGCGACGCGCCAGGCGGCGACCGAAGCCTTGGCCTCGACCATCACCGAAGCGCCAGCCGCTCCCGCGCGGTGCGCCTCCTGGTGCGGGCCCGCATGGGATGCGCCACGGCCGTCCCTTCATTCCCGTCTGCCGTGCCATTGTCTGGCCGCGCCTCGGCAGACTCGCGAGGGAGCACCGGCCCAGGCGCCGTTGGTACGGTGCGTGCCTCCGGTGCGGCCGCCGCGGTGGGACGACGACGGGCGCCATACAGTTGCTCACCCTCGAAGGCGTTGTGTGCTCTGCAGCGCAGGGAGATGTTCTCCACCGACGCCGGACCGCCGGCAGCGTACGGGATCACGTGATGGAACTCGAGCCAGGCGCGCTCACGGCATCGGCCGCGAGGGCCAACGAAGGCGCACTGTCCCTCGTCACGTTGCCAGACGGCACGCTTGACGAACGACGGAATGTGGCGGGCCTTGCCAGTGCGGCCCGCGCGCGGGGGCCGAGGATTCGTGGTCAGCGCATAGCGCTGCCGCTCGAGCTGCCGCACCAGGACCGTGACGGCCCTGTCGAGGACATCGACGACGGTGCAGGTGGGTATGGTGTGGCGCAACAGATTCTGCGCCTGTCTGATCTTCGCGTGCGTTTCCGCCGTGAGGGTCATCTGCAGTTTGTAGAGTGTGGCCGACAGGGGCGCGAGGGTCGCCGTGCCCGGGCCGCGCGCGCCGGAACCCTCTGGCTGCGCCTGGTCCAGGCTGAGGTGAGGCGGTGGCAATCCGAGCGTGAGTGCGGAGAGATTCTGGGCGGGGACCGCCTGGGCCAGCGACGGCAGTCGCCCGGCTGGGGCTCCTGCGTCGGAAGACAAGGCGCTCTCGTCGTCAGGCAGCCCGCCCGATGATGCCATCTCGCCACTGATCGGCAGTGCGTGAGCCTTTGCCAAAGCGAGTCGGCGGATGAACGTGGGCACCGGCGGGCGCGGCGAGAGTTCGGCCACGAGGAGGTGAATCTCGCGGGTCGTGCGCCCCTGCGCGCGTGCCAGCGCGGCAACGTGGTTCGCCTCGGTCAGATGCGGTGCCAGCAATCGCACGGCGGTGAGAGTCACGGCCCCGCGCTCGAGCGTGTCGAGCACCGCAGGCAGCCGGCGGGCCAGGCGCGCCACCTCGATGCGGTTGTACGCGCCACCCTCGTCGAGATGGAGCACCTGCACGCACCAGGCAAACAGTGATGCGCAGCCTTCGCGCAGGTAGAGCCGCCGCCTGTCGACCTCCATCAGCACGCGGAGGAGCGCGGTCGTCTCCTCCTGTGTCCTGCGCGCGAGACGCTGTGCCTCGCAAAGCAAGTCGTCGTCTGTCAACGCCGCCGCCGTGGCCGATGCGGGCACTGCCATCGAGGGCCTCGTGGCCGGCGATGCCGATGCGGACACCAACGCCGATGCCAGCGCCGCCGACGAAGCCGGCGGCGACACCACCGTCGTCGGCCATGCCGCTGGCGGTGGCGATGCGAACATCGATGCCGACGCTGCGGGGCACGCCGGCGACGTCAACACCGACGTCGATGCCGATGCCGATGGGACTGCCGCCGGCGCCGGCGCCGATGCCGATGGGACCGAGGCCGATGCCGAAGTCGAAGTCGAAGTCGCCATCGAAGCTGGCATCGATGGCGCTGGCGCGGGCAACGGTGGCGACGGCGCCGACGGGAATGGTGGGCGCCGTGGTGGGCGGCGTGGGATTGGCGGAACCGGTAGCGGGGGTGGGGGCGTCGACGTCATGCGGCAACCACGTCAACTCGTTTCAAAACGAGTTCGGCGCGTCCTTTCTCCGCATGCCCGTCGCACATGGCATGCCGTCGGGCGCGCCCGCGACGCACGAAGCCTTCTCGACACCCCACGCCGCGCCCACGCAGGATCTGCGCACGCGGCGGCAGCCGGACATCTCAGGATTTGCCGCGCAGACTCGCGACGACCGAACCGCCTGCGCGTGCACAGGGTGAGACGAGGGGCGGTGCGCCCGGCTTCCCGCGAGCGAACGCCCGCGGTGCGCCCTGCGCTTCTGCACGCGTGCGACGTCGCTTGCCGCCTCCGCCGCGCGACCAGCTCGGGATGAACATCATGGGGACCGGCCCCAGCGAGC